>BQJS01000047.1 GCA_021604825.1 Phycisphaerae bacterium
CTCGCCGCCTCGAAACCCGGGACAATACGACTGGGCCTTGCACAACGCCAGGCGCGGCATCCGAGTCCGCCTTCAATGCGGGCGCGAGGAAAACGTGAAAATCATTCAACCAGCGAGCGGGGAGGCGTTTTCACTCACAAGGCGATTTCGACATTCGTTGCTGGGACGCGGTATCAGTACGGGCGACGCTTCATCTTCGCTACTAGACACAATGGTTTTGGGACACCGGGGCGCGGTCAATGAGAGAACCGAGCGGTTGTTTCTCGAAACCGGATGCGCCCATTACCTCGCCGTAAGCGGTATTCACATTGCCATGCTGGCTTCGATCGTTTGGTTTCCCGCCCGTCTCTTTGGTGCCAACCGAAGATTGGCCGCCGCGCTCATGATTGTCGCCGTCATCGTTTACGTGATCGTCGCCGACGCCCGGCCATCCATGCTTCGGGCAGCAGTGATGGCCTGCACCCTAAGCGTATCCATTCTTCTTCGACGTCGGGCGAGCACCATCAACTCATTGTCCGTCGCCGTGATCCTGCTTCTGTCGATCAACCCGCTTTCATTATTCGATGTCGGATTCCAACTTTCGTTCGTCGCGGTCACGGGCATCGTCTTGCTCACGCCCGTGATGACTTCGCAAGCCAGTCGCCTATTCGCGAGCCAAAATGTTTCCGTAAGCGAAAACGCTGCCCCACAAGACCCCAGCGAACTGATCATCACGCAACGAAGCTACCTGCATTGGATAAGACAAGTACTCCACCCGGTGATGCTGCTCGTTTTCGTATCGATCGCGGCATGGATCTCGACGCTACCGATTGTGGCGATACACTTCGCGCGGTTGGCACCACTGGGTTGGCTGGGCTCGATTTTGTCATTCCCCATCGTGTTCGTTGTGATGGTTTTGAGTTTCCTCAAGCTGGCAGTTGGGCTCATTTCCCCGATCGCAAGTCCAATCGTAGATGCGCCGCTTCGATTTTCGACGGATGCGCTTCAAGGATTTCTGGAGTTTGCGCGTTCGCACCTGGGTGGTCCGATCGACGTGACGCCTCCGTCGACCATCACGCTGCTTGCATACTACAGTTGCCTGATGGCCATCGTTTTCGCATCGCGCCGAGGTTGGCGACTTCGACTTGGCCTGCGAGTGGCCGCCCTATTCGCACTAACCATCGCATCATGGAATTGGCCGACGCAAAGTTCAAGCTCTCTAACCATCACGCAATTCGCAGTTGGGCGAGGCACCACCACGTTGATTGAATTGCCCAACGGCGGTACGTGGATCTACGACGCGGGCTCGTCTTCACCAAGCGATCCGGGCGAACACACGGTCTTACCGTACATGCATGACCGCAAGATCTCGCGACTGAACGGCATCATTGTCAGCCACGCCAACCTGGATCATTTCGGCGGTGTGCCGGCGCTCGTCCGCAGCAAGTCCTGCGACGCCGTGTTCGTAAATACCGATGGGCTGCCCTCGGATACTCGACGCGACGGACCTTTCGAGGTCTTGCTACAGGCCTTAAGTCAATCGGGGCAAACCCTACGACCGCTGCACGAAAACGACGACCTCGACTGGGGCGAACACGTTCGCGCGAAGGTGCTTTGGCCACCCGCGCAATCGAACACGCATCTCAGCACCAACGATCAATCCATTGTCATTCGGTTGGAATACGAGGGGCGCAGCGTGCTGATTACCGGGGATATTGGGCATGTCGCCCAACAATACCTGATCGACAACTGCGACCTCAAGTCCGACGTGCTCATCTTGCCGCATCATGGCGCTGTCGAACACAACACCGCCGCCTTCATCAGTGCCGTCAGTCCCACCGCGCTCGTGCGATCCAGCTTCGTCAAAGACCAAGACAGCCCCGACCTCGCCCGCTCCGCCGAGTCGATTCCGATTCTCAATACAGCCAACAAAGGGGCTATCCAAATCAAAGTCCGTGACGGTGAAATCAACGTCGCCCCATTTCTGACTCCGCCCGAATAAGCGCGGGAAAAAGCGAATTACTGCGGGCCACCCAGCAAGACCGACAATTGGCTCCAGTCGTCCAAGTCAATGTCGTCGTTGGTTTCGTCCATGTTCGCACATGCACACGATGGATTCGCCACGATGTCTTCGCCGAAGCAGTGCGTAAACCCGTCAATGTCGGCTAGGTCAAAGTCGCCATCGTTATCCATGTCGCCAGAATTCAAACAGCAGTCGCCCACAGTCAACTCAGCTTCGTCGCTAAACAAGAAACAAGGCGATCCCAGCGTCAGCGTCCGGAGGCTATACGCTCCCTCATCGCCCGCATCGACAGGTGAAATCGAAAGCGTGCTGGAAAACGAACCGGAAATTCCTCCGCCGTCCACCAGGCCTATGCCATCCTTGAACCATTGTAGGAATTGATTGGCTCCGTTCGGCGACACCGCGACGGCATTGAATACTGCATCGCCGCCGGCGTCAGTGCAAACACTGACGGGTTGCTGAAGGTACTCAGGGCCAGTAACGGAAAGTGTTGTCGTTCCTGAAATTTCCGATTCCCCACATGCCCCGCTGACAACGCAGCGATAATCACCGACAGAGTTTGTGGTGACATTGCCGATCGTTAAGAAATTCGTGTCCGCGCCGGAGATTCCGCCACCATTGACCAGCGGTACGCCGTCCTTTTCCCAAGAAAACGCGAGCTGATCGCCCGTGGCTTCGACGTTTGTCACAGCAGCGTTGCCCAAGCAACTCACCAATGATGCCGGCGGTTGCTGGGTAATCGCCATTCCTTCAAACGGTGAGAGCGTGATCGCCGACGAACTCCAATCACCACAATCGTTGGTCGCAGTCAATTGATAGTCACCATAATCACCCACGCCCAGATTCGTAATCTCCAATGACAGGCCGTTCTCACCAGGGAGATCGACGTCGTCTCTTGACCATTGCAACGTGTCGAAACCCGTGGCGGTCGCAATGAGCGTAATGTCATCGCCCAAACAGATTTTTGTATTTGAAGTTTGGGCCTCAACCTCTGGCACCGGGCAATCCTCGCCACCGAAGATCACCAGCGCGAAGTTTGCGTCGATCGCGCCCGTCTCCGGATGACCGTCTTGCACAATCTCATCCCCCACAACTTCAAATGTCCACATACCGGCTTCGGGGGCGCTGAGGAAAACGTTTTCGACCGTGTCGATGGTGTTGGATGATCCGCCCGGAGTCGAAAAGTTTCCCGTCAGGAGCCCATTGTTACCCCAATACACCACCTGCGATGGCGACGTCACTTTCAAAGACAAGTCGTTAACCCTATGAACGCCTGCACCAGGTGAACCCGCCCGATCCGTATACACCATTGTCACCCGCAACTGGTCGTTAAACGGTAGAACTGGATTGATCGTTCGTGTAAACGACGCCGTTTCAAATGGCTCGATCAATACCGTTTCGTCGATGATCGTAAAGTTATCCCGACGATCGTAAATGTTCATGACATTGGGCAGTCCCCATCCCTGGTGAGTTCGAGTCAAATCATCGCCCAACCCCGAGAATGCATATGAGTTGGCTGTGTTGATGAGCATCGCCTTGGCCGTGGATGCATGCGGTCGCTCTGCAAACACCGTCCCGCCAGAAACCGGATTGCCGAATAGTCCGTCAGCCCACATCTCATAGAACAAACCAAAGTGACCGGCAACAATGGGACACGCACCGCTCGTTCCACCAAACGAACTGGTGTAACCACCATTCGACGATGTCGTGCGAATGGAGTCCCAGAAATGACAAAGGTCGGGTTTGATGCGGCCGTCGGTCATCGGCCCGATGGAACCGCTGCCACCCCATACGTGAGACGCCGGGTTGCTACTGTTAAAATGCAACACGCCACCCACTCCGACGACGTTCTTCGCCCAAGCATGCTCCACGCCCGATTGCGTTCCTGAGTTGCCCGTGGAGTGCAGTACGAGAATATCCTGATTGAATACGATCTGATCCATCTCAGCCGACACCGAGGTGTAGTTGGGTGTGTCGGCGAATCCCCAGCTATTCGATTGGAAGACACAGTTGAAGGGTGACTGTGATAGCTCAAGCATGTTGCTGCTGCGCGAGCCGGCAAACCCAAATGCCGAGAAAATGCCCTCGCCATCCGGCAACATTCCGCGGCCACTCGCACTGCCCGTGCCGTCGCCGAAGACGATCCCAAATGTCGAGGTACCATGCGGCTGGATGCCGCCGCTATCGACTGGAGCGGGACCATTTCGCACTGTAATACGTGATGAAAACGCTTGATGGCTCGTCAGGACCCCGTTGTCCATGACCTCCGCGCGAACGCCTGCCCCGGTATAACCCGCGACACTTTCGAGTTGATCCGCGCCGCCGATCGTATTTGATCGAGCAATATTCATGCGCGTCTTTGGGGCAGTCCACCGTTCAACGAACGCCACCTGATCCAGTGCAACGACTTGCTTCAACTGATCCGGCGAGAGCGTCACCTCCATTAGAAAGCTCTTCTCGTCGACGACTTCGACAGTTCCGCCGGCCGTCTGAATCAGGTCGGCGACCTCGAATTGCTGCCCGAACACTTCGTCGAAGACCATGACGCGATAGCGCTGCGACAAATCGCTAACGTGCCGGGCATTGGTGTTGGCCAAGCGCGCGATCACCGTTGCGTCTACCCGGTAGCCCGGATGATACAAGCCCACCCATCGGACGAACGGTAGCGCCTCAACTTGCGCCGCTTCGGCGGGATCCATTTCGACGACATAACTGTGATGCGGCAAAAAGGCGCGAACGTCGCCGAACTTCTCAACCTGCTTGCGCATTTCCGGAATCGGCGGGGAGACAAACTGTACAATATGGACGCGACAATTCGCGTTGGCTTCCAACGCGGAATGAACACCGAGCGTGGAACGAAGCGGCTCAAACGCACCCTGTCGCAGTTGAATCTCGCGACGGAGCGAGCGTGGTTCAACAAACGATGTGCCATCGCGAGCGACAGTAAAGTACGCCTGCTCGTCACCGGCCAAACTTGATTCGTCCCAAACCACAACCTTGACTTGCGACCCATCGAACTCAAGCAGTTTTGGATCGCGAATCGTAGCGTTCGTTCGGCGAATCGTCCGGGCGTCGTCCAGACGTAGTTCCTGGGCACCTGCCTCATCGCGAACGGTCAATCGCTTACCATTGGCTGGATCTGCCGCGTGCGCCAAACTCAATCCAAAGCCAACATGGACGAGCGTAAGAAACCCACCGACAAAAACGCGGAAACCGCTGAAACGCATCGTTCTCTCCCCGGAAATTCCGTAATTTTTGAGACCTACACACCAATAACCAATTTAGCTACCAGCCATTGCCACTTCAAGCGTGCGTCATCAAACACCTGTGTCCGATATGCGTCGGAGATCTTTGCGACATAGGACTCTCGGCTGAACCAGCCCACTTCAACTTCAACGAATGCGATTCTGCGAGGCATACGCCAGCAAGTTTGTTCACCGCGCCATAACGCCCTACACTGCGGGTTATGAGTCGAGGATCGAAGAAACCAGAGCCGCGCCGCCGCGCCCCCAAACAGCACCACGCCGAAGAAAACCGCACACCGCGGATCATCACCGATGCATCCGAGTTGAGTTCAGTGTGTGACCAGATCAGTTCGGTCCACAGCTTTGCTTTCGACACAGAATTCATCATGGAGGATCGTTTCAAACCCGAAATCGGTTTGATTCAACTCGCCACCGACGACACCGTGGTACTCGTTGACCCCTACGAAGTCGAAGATCTTTCGCCTGTTTGGAATCTGGTTGCCGACCCGTCGATCGAAGTCGTGGTCCATGCCGGGATCGAAGACCTGTCGCTCTGTTTCACACAAGGCGGCGTCATGCCTCAAAATGTTTTTGACTGCCAAGTAGCCTGCGGCATGATCACGACGGACTACCCACTAAGTCTCGCACGCATGACCCGCAACCTCATCAAAGTGCGGCTCCACAAATCGCAAACCCTGACCGATTGGCGGCGACGGCCACTATCGCCCGAGCAAATTCGCTATGCAGCCGACGATGTCATTTACCTGCCATCGGTTCGCCGAGCGATCCAAAGACGCTCGGAAGCTTTGAAGCGCACCGATTGGATCGCAGAGGAGATGTCGAAGTTCAGCCGCCCAGAAACCTACGAGCGCACCGATCGAGCCACCGTCGTGCGACTCAAAGGGGCTGGTTCACTTGACGGACTTGGACTGGCTGTCGCCATCGAACTTATCAAGGTACGCGAACAGCTAGCCAGTCAATACGACCGGCCCGTGCGCTCGGTCATCCGCGACCATTTGCTCGTGGAAATCGCCCGCCACCGCTGGACCAAACCCAGCGACATCAAAAAATTACGCGGCATGAACGTCAACAGCAGCGCCCTTCGAGACGTTGCATCGGGCGTGGAAAGAGCCTGCGCCCTGCCCGAAGAAAGTTGGCCACCGGTCGCCCCGGTCGACGACGAATCCGACCAGGAAGCCGCGCTGGCGATGCTGTTGGGCGCCGTGCTTCGTGCCCATTGCAATCAACAGAACGTGTCGCATCAGCTCGTCGCCGCCAAGGCTGAAATCCGCAAGTTTGTTCGCTCACGAATTCGAAATGAGGAATCCACGGGCCAAGTAGCGCTGGACAACGGTTGGCGTCACGCGTTTGCCGGTGCGCGTTTGGACGATGTGATTTCAGGGAAGCGGCAAATCCAAATCATAGACGGCGACATCAAGATCCCCGAATAAAACCCGATGCATCAAGCATCTCCGACCGAACCCGCGATTGGAGTTTGAATTGTCCGACATCAAGACGTTCAATCTCAAAGAAGGGATGCCCATACTCGAGGAGGCGAGGCAGAGACTCTCGGCGGCACTGACCCACGCGCGCCAGAAAAAACTCCCCGCAATCAAACTGATTCACGGGTATGGGTCTTCCGGCGTCGGCGGTGTACTTCAGATTGGCATCCGAAAATCACTTCGCAAGCGCCGCAAGAAAGGCGAGATCCGTCAGTACATTTTCGGTGAGAACTGGTCGATCTTCGACGAAACATCACGCGAGGCGATTGAGGAATATCCGTCGCTACGCAAAGACTCCGACCTCGACCGCGGCAACGACGGCATCAGCATCGTGATCCTCTAGAGCTGGCCCACCTTTCCGTTATCCCCGCAAAAGCGGGAATCCACAATCCGTACGTTATGCAGTACCCGTCTCTGGACTCCCGTGTGCGCGGGAGTGGCGATGTGCGGTAGTGACGAACGAGTACAGATACGCGCAAATTCAACTGCGAAAATGCACCGGATTGGCCTCTCCATAAAAAAAGGCCCGCAGGATGAATTCCCACGGGCCCCAAAATTCTCATCGATGAATTCGCACGAACTACTCGTTCGCTGAAACGTCTGCTTCCAATACATGGCTAAATTTTTCGAATGCCTCGGGATTGCGATCTTCGAGATCATCCCTGTCGCTATAAACCTTCACCACTTCCGTATCGCCCTTGCGGATTGTCAGTTCGATCTGACCGTCGGGATTCACCATGAACGTCTGCTTGGCTTTACCGTCCGGCATGAAGAATGCGTGGGCACCCATGCCCGCTCCATCCTTCAATTCAATCAGTGCGTTGTGAAGTTGTTCGCGAGCTTCCCCGGTGATTTGAGACTGCTCACCGATTCGCTCAAGCAAATCCTTGTGCAAAAACTCTAAGTTGTCGGTGTCAATGTCGAACGTGAAGTTCGCACCACCATGATCGCCAGCGCGGAACATGTAAACAGAGCGGGAATTGTGTGAGTCGTATAGTTCAAATGCTTCTTCATCTGCCGCCTGCAACGCATCCGCATCAGCAAAATCAGCCACATCGGCTTCATCTTCATGACCTTCCGTATACCGCTTTACGGTGATCGCCCCATCACCCGTTTGCGAAATACTCACCACTTCACCGTTGTCATTGGACTTGATATTGACGACGCGCTCACCATTATCAAAGCTCATGTCGAATTCAGCGTTGAGGTTGGCCAACCCTTGAAGTGATTCTGGCAGACTGCTCCAGTCAAAGTTCTCGTCCAAGGTGAATCCATGGTCACCACCGGACTTCTCGAAGTGCCATACGTTTGGACCAAACCGGAAGCTGTCCGCGAAGTCAACGTCTGGCGTGTGCATCAACTCAACTTTGCCAGACTGCGGTTCGCCGAGCGTCGCTGTCAATTCGAGCGACCGACCATCGCGATTCACGCCAATGCGGGCTTCACTGCCCGGCTCCAAGTCTCCGATCACTTTCGACAGACCAGCCACGCCTTCGGCAATCGACTGACCGTTGATCGAGGTGACGATGTCGCCTTTTTCCAAACCAGCCGCTTCAGCCGGGCTCTCCTTGATGACGTTAAGAATGCGAACGCCACCTTCAATGTCGAGGTCCTCGGCATCTTTGGTTGCGACTTGGCCAAGGTACACGCCAAGCCAACCGCGATTCGAATTGTCTTCGTCTACGCTGGCCATGACTTGGATACGCTTGTTGATGACGACACCTTCTGACGGATCTCCATCGGCTTCCATCTTGATGACGAATTGCCCCGCGCCCTGTCGCTGCGGCGCGACTTCGTCACCCGTCACAGCCACCACCTTCACCTGGACGTTTCCTTCATTCACACTCTCAACAACAAGAACGCCATCTTTTTCAGTGACGACTTTTCCCTTAGTCGCGTCAGCCGCCCACAGGGGCGCTGCAATCAACAATACTGTGCCGAAAATAACTGCTTTCATATCAACAACCCTTTCAAAATGACCCATAAATGATCGATGATTCATGGTCTTATTCCTCCGCCAAGACAACGGCGCGATGCCTCTTGTTTCTTTCACGATTTCTATATTGGCCGATTCCAACGAAGCGATTCGGCTTGATCCTTCGGCTGCCGCACCTGACGTACGTGGTCCAAGTGCATCAGGTAGTAACCACCGTCGCCCGTCGGCACGAGAATCAGATTCTGATTGGTCATGCGGTCCAACCGTTGCTTGGGCAGGTCAGCCACGTTCCAAATTCCAACCTCATGGGCCGGAATGCCGTTGCGATGATCCACATTGACCGGATGCCGCGCCAAGTTTGGATCGCCCCAGCCGTTGTTGCCGCTTGAGTTCTGAGGCTGAAACGTATTGCTACCACCCATATCAGAACCCGGCGTTTTCCAAATCAGCACCAGCGCCAGACACGCCGCCAACCCGCTCGCATAGATCATCCACTTGTGATGACGGGGCTGGCGAGCAACCACTTCGTGACGAACCTTCAGTACCGGAGCAGAAACGGCATCGCCCGCCCCTCGCGCACTCGTTCGAATCACGTCGGCTGCCAGATCATCGATCTCGCAGTACGATTCATAGATCGCCCGCACATCGGCGCTTCGAAGCAACTCGCGATCCAACTCCAGTTGTTCGCTTTCCGAAATCTCGCCGTCGAGCTTACGAACAATCAATCTCTCAATGTGTGCATCGATTTTCATAATCCTGCTACCTTAAGTCCGAAGAAACTTTTGATCCTCCGCACCGTTTGAACCTTCAATTCGGTTCCGAATCATTTTCTTACACGAGCGCCTTGCGAAGCATTCGCCGCGCCCGCACCAATCTCGTTTCAATCGTGTCCACCGGAGCGCCCAATACTTCAGCGATCTCTTTGTAACTCCAACCTTCCAGATGCCGCAGCGTCAACGGTTCGCGATAGAGTGCAGGCAATGCCTCGATCGCAGCTTGAACAGCCTCCCGCTTTTCACGAACGCCGTAGCGCCTCTGGGGGTCAGCCCCTTCCGAATCGATCACCTGTTCGGGCAACGCGCATGTTCGATCGCGCTGCTTGGTCACGTTGCGGCCGGCATCAACGGCTGCGTTACGGGCCAACCGATACAACCACACGCGCCAACGACTCGGATCGCGGAGGTCGGCGATCTTCTCCCACACCGTCGTCCACACCTGCTGGGTGACGTCGTCGATGTGGTCGTTGCTACCGAGGACGCCAAACACGACCCCTCGAACCCATCGGTCATGGCGGCGCAATAACTCCCTGAACGCATAGTGGTCGCCCTGTTGGATCGCCTCTATGACCGGTTGTTCAGCGTCGAAATTTGCGTCTGCTGCCATTTCCATGGTTACCGTTATAGACGCACGCCCCGCCCATTTCCTGTCAACGGGTTTGCCCGTTCCGCCAAACAAGACGCGATCCGCCCCTGCACCCCTGAAATCGGCGGTGGATCCCCATCTCATCCATGCCCGCCTTCAATATTGACGATTGAATCCGCCCGGCTCATACATTGCCCGGCTAGGCGGTTGCAATGATTGTCGCCGCCGGTATCACTTGATACCCGTAATCAACGGCGACGCTGTTGAACGCAAAACAAGCCGTCAACTTGCCGGGCCATTTGGTTCCACGCACGATTCGCCCCTATGGAGGGCAAACACCATGCACAACGATTCAACCCATCGCGGTAACACGTCAACCCGAGACCGGGTCGGCACCTGGGCACTGCACGCTGCGTTGGCCGGATGTTTTATAGCGATTAATGCGCTGACTGGCTGCGTCGAAACGCCACGGCCCGGCAGTGGCGATGACCCGCTCCCCGGCGACGAAATCAATCTGGCTGTCGTCGCCGACGGTTTGACGTCTCCGCTCGGACTCGTTGACGACGGGACCGGTCGCAAGTTCATTTACGACCAGGTTGGCACCATACACATTCTCAACTCCAACGGCACGCTCAACGAAACACCCTTCCTCGACATCTCCGATCGCATGATCGACATCTTCGGCGGTGGAATCGTTTTCGACGAGCGCGGGCTGCTTGGGTTTGCGCTGCACCCGGACTTTGCCGACAACGGACGATTCTTTGTCATGTACTCTGCCGACAAAGGCGAGACCGATCCACCGGCATTCGATTCACAGTCGCGCTTGTCAGAATTTCGCGTTTCCGACGATGACCCCAACGTCGCCGATCCCGACAGCGAATTGATCCTGCTCGAAATACTTCAACCACAATCCAACCACAACGGGGGGGAGTTGGCATTCGGACCTGAGGGCAACCTCTACATCGCGGTGGGTGACGGCGGTTCGTCCAACGATGTCGGGTTGGGCCACACACCGGATCTTGGCAACGGGCAGGATCGTTCGAATCTGATGGGAAGTATATTGCGCATCGACGTAAACGGCGCGCCGAATCCCGGCCTTGCTTATGCTATACCAGCCACCAACCCCTTTGCCAATGACGAGCAGTTTCGCGGCGAAATCTTCGCGTATGGCCTCCGCAATCCGTTCCGCTTCTCGTTCGATCAGGGTGGCGATAACGCCCTCTACGCCGGCGACGTTGGACAGGACCTCATGGAAGAAGTCAACGTCATCACCAACGGCGGCAACTACGGATGGAATATCCGCGAGGGCAACAACTGCTTCTCCCCCACGAGCCCGGGGGTACCGCTCGCCGTCTGCGCAGACGTCGGTGCTGACGGCACACCGCTGGTCGAACCGATCTTGACTTACCAGCACATCGGAACCAACGGCGCACGCATCGGCATCTCGGTCATCGGTGGTTATGTTTATCGGGGCAATGACATCCCCACGCTCAACGGTCAATACATCTTCGGCGATTTCACGACCGACTTCGGCGATCCTAACGGATCAATATTCGCAGCCAGCCAGGATGAAAACGGCGCATGGACGCGACGCGAGCTTGCGGTGACAGGGAACAACAACGGACGCTTAAACCAATACCTCTTCGCATTCGGTCAAGACGCCAACGGAGAAGTCTACGTCATGGCCTCCGATAACGCTGGACCGGTTGGCAACCGAGGTGTTGTTTATAAGATTGAGCCTGCCGAGTGATTTCGCGATCCGCAACTTCTGCGCGATCGACCCAGCGGCGCATCATCCCATAACCACATTCGTGCGCGCAAACCCCTCTCAAGAATGGCCTCCTTCACCGCCAAGAACCCACCACATCGGTTGATAAACGCCAAATTGCGCGAAACTTTCTTTGACTTCAACGCGCACGTATTCGATTAACAATGTTGAACGCGATCCGAGGGAGAGGAGCAACTGCACAGTCGCCGTCACGCGATTGAGGGCCCTCTTCGCACAATCATTCGGAACAGCTCATCGGGGAGAATGCGAAATATGTCCTACACGACGCGCCTGCTCTGTTATGTCGCCATTACGTTGATGACGGTCACGGGTTGCACAAACTCCGATCCCGGCGGTGACGGTTCGGGTGATGGAGGCGGTGGCGGACTCTTTGGAGGTGGTAACTCCGGCGGAGGCGGCGACGGTCAATCGCTTGCCAAGCATTCTGATGAGATCACCTCCGATCAAGCGTATCACCTGTTGCGCCGTGCAGCGTTTGGGGCTACGCCAGAGCAAGTCGAGCAAGCCGTCCAGCGCGGACTAACCGCCACGGTGGAAGACCTTTTGGAAAAGAAACCCGTGCCAGCCGAGTGGGAAGAGTTGGCCGAGCTTTACGAAGACAACATCCCCAGACGATGGATGGTCTATTTGCTCGAAAGCCCAAATCCGCTGCACGAGAAGATGGCGATGTTTTGGCATGATCGCTTCGCCACGTCGCGCCGCGTCGTCAGCGGGCGCGATCGCAACCTAGCCGTCCTGCATTGGAACATGATTCGGAATCAATCGCTCGGTAACTATCGCGAATTCTTGCAGGAACTCACGATCGACCCACTGATGCTCATCTGGCTCGACGGTGCCAACAGCCCCAAAGACAACCCCAACGAAAACTACGCCCGCGAATTCTGGGAACTGTTCACGCTAGGCCGCGACGTCCTTTACACCGAAGACGACATCAAAGAATCGACCAAGGCCTTCACGGGCATCACGCTGTTGCGCGAATCCGAGCAAGACGCACGACCCATTTACGACCTGCTCAACCACGACACCACCATCAAGCAAATTCTGCCCACCCGTGTCGAAGCCGGTGACTACGATTATCTCGGGATGATCGACATCACCCTCGACCAGCCCGAAGCGGCTGAGTACGTCGCCCGCAACCTCTTCGTCGCGTTCATCCACGACAATCCCAGCGACACGGTAATCAACGACCTCGCCAAAACGCTTACCGATTCGGACTTTGAAATCGAACCTGTGGTCCGCCGACTCCTCACGTCGCAGGCCATGTTCTCTTCTGACGCGGTCGGCTCACAGATCACGTCACCGGTCGAACACGTCGTAGGCGTCTTCCGCACGGTCGACATGCACATCCACGGCGAAGATTCGCAAGGGTACATTCTTAACCAACTCTGCGACGATCTGGCACGGGCGGGGCAAGAGCTTCTCAATCCGCCGGGCGTCGAAGGCTGGACCGAAGGTGACGCATGGCTCGAAGATCAGTGGCTGATCAATCGCATCTCGGCATTGGGGCGCAAAATGGAATTCGGGCCCGACCGCACCTCTGATCTGCCATACCACCTCTTGCCACCAGTCGAACGCTGGACCGAGCGCGAAATCCGCGAAGAGATCGTCAACACGATTGCTGGCTGGTTCCATCTGGAGCTGACCGAAGAAGAAGTGGACATCTACATCGAAATGCTCGACCAAAATGGTTGGCGCGCATTTCACCTGCTCGAGGCAGACCAGCAGCCCCGACACGTCAGCGAGTTAATCCGACTGATGGCCGTTCACGAAAACGTCATCACCCGATAGAAATCCGTCGAGCAATAAAGCAAACGACTCAACAACGCAGCACGAAAGAAACACGGGAGATCGAAACATGAAGGGATGCGTAGAGTGGCACAAGATGAATCGCCGAAGCTTCATCGCCAAGACCGGTATGGGGGTGGGAGCGATGGCACTTGCGGACCCCATGCTTCAAACCGTCGCCAACACGTACGGACAGTCTGCCAGCGGGTCGGGCGACCTTCTGGTCCTGTGCCAACTCAACGGCGGGTTCGATGTCCTGAGCTTTCTTGCTCCGTTCAAGAACTCGGTCTATCAGAGCAAGCGCCCCGTTCTCGCGCTGACCGAAGAAGATCTCACTGTCCTTCCGGACAACTCAGACTTCGGCATCAACAATCTGTTCCCAATCTTCAACGAACTCTACGCACAAGGTCAGTTGGCTGTCATCCAGCAGGTCGGTTATCCCGATGCCAACGGTTCGCACTTTGAAAGCCAGGAAGTCTTCGAGTACGGCGTGCGCAATCTGCTTGGCACCGTACCCGGCAAGTGGTACGAACGTCTCCGCAAAACGTACTTCGATGAGCCGTTCGGCGTCCTCGACACGCGATCGATCGGCGACCCGTCGCGCTACGGGTACCCCGACAACACTTATCGCGGCGCAGTGCAGGACGCATTCAGTCGCCTTTCGCTCGAAAAACAAGGCACCAGCGAAAAGCGCCAGGCCATCATTGACGCTTACAGTCGCATCAACATTCGCGGCGCTGAAATCCGAGAGAAGACGGCTGACTTTGAATCCACCGGTGAAGAGCGCGGTGAGTTTTTCCGCGCCGCCCAACTCGCCGCCGCTGGCCTGGGCACGCAGATCATCAAGCTATCCTACGGCGGATTCGACACCCACGGGTCGCAGGATCAAGCCAATCTCGACTTGTTCCCGAAGATCAACAACCACTTCGCCCAATTCGTCGCCGACCTTAAAGCGATGGGCATGTGGGAACGAACCTGCGTTTGCTTCTACTCCGAGTTTGGCCGCCGAAACGAAGAAAATGGAAGTCCCGGTACCGATCACGGGCATGGCGGCCACATGATCCTCGCGGGTCCGCGCGTCAACGGTGGCCTTCACGGTCAAGCGGTTTCGACGGCTGACCTGAACGAAGATTCGCTGCCATACTACGTGGACTTTCGCGCCGTTTTCGCATCCTGCATTCAGGATTGGCTGGGCTTCGATCCGAAACCAGTCTTCGAAGTCAACGGGGAAACTTACGACACCGGGATCGGCTCGTCGCTGTTCGTCTAGACGCTCGCGCCAAGAAAGAAACGCGTATCATTTAGAACGGGGACCACCATGTCAGCCCGACTCTGCGCCGCACTTATTGCGTCCATGCTCTGCGCATCGCCCGCCATCGCCGGGAGCGCCAATGCCGATGGCTTCTTCGTTGAAGTCTATTCGGAAGGACTGAATCAACCGATCGCACTCGCCTGGGCACCCGACGGACGACTCTTTATCGCCGAGCGCGAGGGCGTGATTCGCGTCGTTGAAGACGGCGTGCTTCTCGACGAACCGTTCGTGCAAACCGAAGTTTACACCGAAGGCGAATGTGGCTTGCTCGGCATCGCCCTGTCACCCGATTTCGCCAACGACGGCTACATCTATGGGTTCGTCACCGTATCCGACAAAGAACAGCGAATATTGCGTTGGACTGACAACGAAAACATCGGCGAGAACGAAACCGTCATCCGCGCCAACCTGCCCACGACCGGCACGGTCCACAATGGTGGCTGCATCCGATTCGCACCCGACGGCACGCTGTACTTCTCAATCGGCGATATTGGCCACCCGGAGAACAGCCAGGACATCCAATCCCTCGCCGGTAAGGTCGGCCGCATCAATGCCGACGGCAGCGTTCCGGATGACAATCCCTATGAAACGCCAACGGGCGCAAAACGAGCGACCTTCGCTTCAGGTTTTCGCAACCCGTTTCGATTCTGCTTCTCGCCTGACGGCCGGTTGTTTGTCATGGACGTCGGTTCGAGCGCCGAAACGCAACGCGAAGAAATCAACCTCGTACGCGTCGGCGAGAACCACGGCTGGCCCGAGGTCGAAGGCATCTCTGATACGGCTGAAGCTGACGGGTTCACGAACCCCATTCTCGCCTATCACGAAGAAGGTTCGTCCATTTCCGGATCGGTATTCTACGACGACTCGTTGTATCCCGAAGAGTACGAGGGCAATCTCTTCCACATCGATTACGTCACGCAGGCGATCTTCCGCGCGGTTCTTTCCGGCGATGAAGTCATCAGCCACGAACTGTTCGTCGAGTTGGAGAATGGCCCAGTCGATCTGGCACTCGGAATCGACGGCAATCTCTACTACACCGAATTGTTCTCTGGAAGAATCATGCGAGTCCGGACGTCCAACCCCCAAGAGGATCGACCCACCGCCGACCTCGACCTCACAAGCGATACGGGCAACAACGTCCGAGGCCTTTGCGGCGTCGGTATGATTCACTCCGGCATCACGGCCATGATGATGATGGCCGCCATGGCACACCGCAGGCGCAAAGCCATCGATCGCTGGTAACCGTCAACCCATTCCAAGTGTGCCACTGCTCTGTGAGCAGTGCCAAAAGGGTAAACCAAGCCTACAAAACACTGCTCACAGAGCAGTAGCACATCATCGCGCTAACTCCTGTAACGTTGCACGAACGCGCCTCGGCAGATAAGCTGTTTCAACTTACAAATCCGCCCCTATCGGCGGACCGAACTCAGCTTACTTCTGCGTATCTCCTTACCCATGACTGACAGACTCAAAACGTTCTTGACCCAATGTGTATGCATAACGCTGTTCGGATTGACTGGTTGCCTTTCCGAGCAATCGTTTGAAGTCAGCCCGGAGCGCATCCACCAAGTCAAATCCGCCGAGCCCGCGAGCAAGCACGCCAACCCATTGCCGTCCAATCCGCCCACTCGCAAGTGGATGACTGAAACGCACGCGAAGATGTCCAGTTTGTTGCCGTCACCAAGCAAACCGGCGCTACTCACGGAACAAAACCGCGCCGCGGACGGACGCACGATCAACGTTTACGATCATTTCGGAATTCAAAAAGAAGGCCTGCGCACGCTACTCGGAAACCTCGACGGCATCACTTGCACCGCACAATCCGCAAGCCGCGCCAGCTACATCGACACACCGCCCCCGCCGTGGGACGGATTCGAAGAAATTCTTGTCCCCATCGACGACCGCTTCGAACTTTCCGGTCGCATCGGATACGCCAAACGCAACGGCGAGATTCTCAAGACCGATTGCATCGTGATCCTGCCCGGACTGTTCGGCGACAATGGCGTTCAGCGCACGCGAGACATGGCCGAGTACCTGCAAGCCGCCGGCTTCCATGTGTTGGCCTTGGAGGTTCGCGCCCACGGACAAACCGAGAAACGCCACCCCGAGTTGTATCACACGTGGGGCGTGCTCGAGGCCGACGACCTGATGCACGTTTCCGATTGGTTGGAAGCGATGCCCGAAGTGTCGCGGACCGGGCTGATGGGATACTGCTGGGGGGCCAACATCGCGCTAAGCACAAGTTGGTATGACGCCGTCGGACCACAAGAACCATTGTTCTCCGATCGAATCCGGCAGGAACTGACCGCTCCGCATGGCCCCAGGCGATTCCGGGCAGGCATTATTCTATTCTCGCCGATTCTCGGTTGGGAGCGCCTCCGCGACGAGTTGGAGACCCCGCGAGGGTCGTTGTCGGACCCTGTCTACCACGCCATCCAGGAAACGATCCGGAATCGAATGATCCGCAAGGGGTACGAAAACCCGAGTGGAAGCCTCCAGCAACTCATTCAGGAGGAATTCGACCATTGCGGCGTCCCGCTCCCCAATGGCGTGGATGAGGCATTCGTCCTCGTTCGCTTTCTGCCCTACAAAAACAAGAAGTTCTACGATAAACTCTCTAAGGTTCGTACGCCTTTGCTATTTGTACACGGCGCCAACGACCCGCTTTCACCAGCGCAGGAAATCGCTGACCTCGTAGCCACAACGGATAATCCGAATGTGGCGTCGGTGATCTTGCCGGGTGGTGGTCACGTTGGTTTTGCTGCGTATGCGAAGGAGTACTATTTCGGTTTGGTGGCGAGGTTTTTTGACCCGCAGACGGGTCCGTCCGCCTTTGGGGCGACTGCATCCCCCGCGATGCCGGCAGTCGATAGTTCAGTATCACCATCAGCAAACCACGCGCCGGCTGCCACCGCGTGTCGGAGGCAATGACCATGTTTAGTGCGATCAATCGCAAGGTCAAACGATTCGTACTTCGCCAGCACAAAAAGAAGCCCGTCGTCTGGATCAGTGACACCACCCTACGCGACGGCGCTCAGATGCCGGGCATCCGACTCAACCCCGATCAAAAACTCGCCATCGCCAAAGCGCTCGCGGCGGCTGGTGTGCATTCTATCGATTGCGGATTCCCAGCCGCCAGCCCCGACGATGTCGAAGGCATTCGATTGATCGCCAAGAACGTCAAGGGTTCGGTGCTATCGGCGCTGTCGCGAACGGTTATTTCCGACATTGACCTATCGGCTGACGCCCTTTCGAGCGTTTCGCCGTTGAAGCGGGCGATCACGCTCTTCATCGGCACCAGCCCACTGCACCGCGAACACAAACACCACATGTCCAAGTCGCAGATCATCGATACAGCCGTCAAAGCGATCGACCATGCGCAAAAGTCATTTGAAATTATTTCGTTCGGACCGGAAGACGCGTCGCGCACCGAACCCGAGTTTCTTTACAAGATCTACGATGAGGCCATCAAAGCTGGCGCGATGTCGATCGGATTCACCGATACCGTTGGCATCCTCACGCCCGACAAGTGCGCCGAAACCGTCCGCCGCATTCAAGACAACGTTAAGAACATGGACGACGCCATGATGGCTGTCCACTTCCACAACGACCTTGGACTCGCCACCGCCAACTCGCTCGCTTGCGTCAAGGAAGGCGTTAATGTCGTCCAGGGAACGATCAACGGCGTCGGTGAACGGGCAGGCAACGTCGCCCTCGAAGAAGTCGTGATGGCCCTCCATCTGCACAAAGATGAGTTCAAAAAATCGACGACGGTCGATGCGAAAGCGCTCTCGGAACTTTCCAAACTGGTCGCTCGACTCACCGGGTTCGAGCCCGCGTCCAACAAAGCCGTCATAGGCGCCAACATCTTCCGCACCGAAGCCGGCATCCACCAGGACGGCATCCTGCAAAACCCCGACACCTATCTACCGTTCCCGCCCGAAGCCATCGGCGCAGGTCCGGTCGAATTGGTTCTCGGTCAACAAAGTGGCAGCAATGCCGTCCGCCACCATCTCGAATCCAACGGCATGAGTACGTCCGAAGAACACGTCAAGCTCGTCCTCGATTACCTCAAGGGCAACAAGCACGACGACGGCGACTATCCCGAGATAAACTCGTTTCTCGAGAGACTTCGCCCGTTCCTTTCCGACGAACGTCTGCAAGCCGAATTGGCCAACGGAAATCCTGCGGACGGAGAATAAGAATCCATGCAGCGCTTCCGCCTCGTTGCGTTCGCCATCGCAATCGGCTTCTCAACCCTGACCGGATGCTTCGACGAACGTCTTGGCATGCGGACGTTCACGCATGAAGGTAGTCCGCCAACCCCTTCGGTTGTCATTTTCTTCGTCGATGGGCTGGATCACACGCGCTTCAACGCATTACTCGACGACGGCAAGCTTCCCAACATACAAAGGCAATTCGTCGAAGGAGGCGTCGGCGTCAAAAATGCCGTTACGTCGATTCCTTCAGTGACGTATCCCAATGCCGTGTCGCTGATGACTGGCTGCTTTCCGGGACACCATGGGGTATTGGGCAACCAATGGTTCGATCGCAATGAGTTCTTCCTGCGCGACTATTCGTCGGCGTTGACCTATCAAACCGTCAACACCGATTTCAAAAACCCGACGCTTTTCGAAGTGCTCGACGACAAGCTCACGGTCAACGTCCGCTGCCATACGCGACGCGGCGTCACCAAGTCGTTCGACCATGCCCTCGGTACCGGGATCGACTGGATCCTTACTCGCTTTCACCACGCCGACGAGCGCGTCGGCCTGACCGCACCGATGGTCGCCAAGTATGCGCAAGAATCAGGACGTTGGCCATCAATCTATCTGAGCTACTTCCCCGGTGTCGATGCGACCGGACACCTGCGTGGTTCCGACAGCGAAGCCTATGAAAAAGGACTCATCGTCGCCGACCAAGCCATTGGCCGCATCACCGCCACCGTTGAGAAGAATCACCCCGGCGCTCCGAACTACTTCATCCTCGTCACCGATCACAGCCACGTCCCCGCCCACCGCGATCAGTTCGCCGACATCTACACATGGCTGAAGAAGTCAACCGGCTTGCGGGTGCATCGCGGTGCCAACGAAGGATCGATTCCGTCGTGGCGACAGTCGCACTTCGATCGATGCGATGCGGTGTTCATCAACGGCGCGTACCGTCGCGTCACCATTCACTTCAAAAGCGATGACGGCTGGTCGCAGCGCGCGTCGACCGACAACGTCGAACAGATCATTCGCCCCGACGAAACGGGACTCTGCGGCGGACTGCCCGGAATCGCCCTCGCCGGCCTGCGCGATGGCGACGACAAGGTGCGGGTGCTGTCAGACCATCACACGTTTGAAATCGAGCGCCGCGAATTTCTCGAAACAAAGCGATACCGCATCAACGAAATCACCCCCGAGGATTCGTCAATAGCGAGTAGCCGTAGGGTGGGCCGTGCCCACCATGCTGCCGACGCATCCGACCAGCAGCGGGCACAGCCCACCACACAACCGCACAACGATACTGATCAACCGGCACGCCTCGCCCAATTGCTTCGTGAGTGGTCAGACGGCCAATGGCGCAGCTCGCGAGAGTGGCTAACCAAAACCGCCGGCTCCGAACTACCCGACTTCGTCCCGCAAATCGTCGAGTTCTTCGACTCAGAACGTGCGGGCGACGTCAT
This sequence comes from Phycisphaerae bacterium, assembly GCA_021604825.1. Next base: position 20,605 of record BQJS01000047.1, read on the forward strand.
TCTCTTCGCCGACGGAGAATGGTCGTTTCACAAAGCCGAAGAAGGCGGGCACGGTTCGTGTCTTGCGGTTGACATGCGCATCCCCATGTTCTTCGCCGGCCCCGGTATATCCAAAGGCACCAACATTTCCGCCGCCCGCCTCGTCGATGTCATGCCGACCGCCCTCGACATGCTCGGGGAATTGAAACGATTGGAGGCCCGCCCCCCCATCGACGGCATCAGCGTTCTTCCCCAACTTCGGGCAGCCACAACGCGCCCATGATCGACGCCCTGCTGCGATTATTCGCAAAACTAATGTATTACCCGTCGCTCGGTTATCACGACATGATGTGCGTGATCGGTGGCTGGCATCGCTGGGATTGGATCGATGACTCAGTTCTACTCGGCCGCATACCCCGCAAGCGCGAGATCAATGAGCTCCGCCACGAAGGCATCGGCGCGATCATCAACATGTGCGATGAATTCGCCGGCCATACGGTGCAGCTTGAAGAATTCAACATCAAGCAACTTCGCCTGCCGACCATCGATCTTGTTTGTCCGTCGATCGAAAATCTGCAACGTGGCGTCGAATTCATTCGGCAATGTGCAGACAGCGGCAAGAAGGTCTACATCCACTGCAAAGCCGGGCGCGGACGGGCAGCCACCATGGCACTTTGCTATCTCATTGCAAAGCGCAGCGTCTGCGCCGAAGATGCCTACAATGAAATGAAATCGGCGCGGGTCCAGGTGGACCGCAATCTGTTCAAACGACAACCCGTTCGCACATTCGAGGAAATCGTTCGCGGTGGACACCCCCATCCCTAATTCGATCGAAACGCCCACCGATTGCCCCGCGATTCGCGACGATGCCAAGTCGGCGAACGGGACATGGGGCTACCGCATCACGGCCTACCTGATCTTGGGCGCGACGGTCATCCTTGCCCATGGCTGGTCGCTGCACGACGGACTCGGTCTCGACGACCACTGGCACTACCGGACGATTCGCGAAAGCGGCTGGTCATTTCCGGAACTTCTCGACGCCACAACCATCCGCAGCGAAGAGCTTTACGACTTATGGTGGCAGGACCAACCCGTTCAATTCCAATACTCCCGACCGCTATCCGTCGCCCTGATGAAGGTCGTCTACGCCATCACCGGCGGCAGCGTCCTCGCCCAGCATATGGTGAACCTCGCGCTCCATTGGATCGCCGCAATTCTGGTCAGCGCGCTGTGCTATCGCATGACGCGTTTTCGATTCTGGTCGATCGTCGGCGGGATTTTGTTTGTCGTCTACCCGCTAAGCGTCAATGCCGTCGCTTGGCCGGCAGCGCAAAACATGATCCTGCAGACGGCCTTGCTGCTGGGCGCGATGCTCGCCTACGCCCGTGCGTCAAATCTCGACATGAACATTACAGCCACCAAGCCAGCGACCGTAGCATCGCGGATGAACAACCGCTGGCTTGCGTTGGCAGTAATGTTCTGGGTCGGCGCTCTCTCTTCGCGTGAAAACGCCATCGTCCTCCCGGCAATCCTCGTGGCAATGGACGTCGCGTTTGGCGGGTGGAAGTTTGCTTGGAGTCGGCGAATCGCTTACGTCATTTTCGCTGTCCTCGGAGTCGCGTTTCTCATCTGGCGTCTTGGTTATTACTACGAACCCATGCCCGATGTTTACGTGCGCCGATCTTCCGCGCCAGGGTTTTTCCTGTGGTGCGCGGCTAAGCTTCTGCATTTTGTTTGCAGCACCGTATGGGCTTCACCGATGACGGTAGGACCGACGGGCCGACTGAACCCGTTCACCGAAGCCCCGTTCGACATCGCACTCATGCTCGTCATCGTCGTTGGCGTCGCTGCGACATACTTCACTATCGCCCGCAGAGCTCGCGGATTTTGGATTTGGCCGCTGTGGATTCTGCTCACGATGGCCCCCATGATCCCCGTCCTCGCCACGCCCCACTCGGCTTACATTTGCGGGGTCGCGGTGGCGATCGGACTCATCCTCGGACCCGTCTCAGCCCATCGCCGAAAAGCCCGTCGCACTTATGTCGCCACAACGACGCTTGCGATCGTCGTCATCGGCTTGTCCGTCGGCATGCTCAAGGTCAACCGCCTGCTATGGAAGGGCTTGCTATACGGCGAAAAATTCGTCGCCGCCAGCCTCCGCGCAAAGCCTGTCCCTGGTACGACGACCGATGTGTATTTCATCAACCTCCCCTTCGCGGCCATCTATGCCAAAGAACACATCGTCGATGCCAACCACCTCGACCACGACGTACTAAAGTGCCACGTACTGACATTCGCGCCGCAACTTCCAAGAATGAGCCAACCATCGAGCATTACTCAATTGGATGCCCATCGTTTCTCGCTGATTGTCGAAACCCGGCCGTACTTCTCCAGACTTCTCGGGCGGTTTCTAATCGATGGATTCCGCAGTGGTGGCCAACTTCAGACGGGCGACCGATTTTCTGGCGACGGCTTCGATGTGGAGGTCGCCCACGCAACAGAAGAAGGGGTCTACAAACTCGACTTCTCATTCGAGAAGCCGCTGACAGCCCCCAACCAAGTGTTCTTCGTCAGTTCGGAAGAATGCGGGGCGATGCAGATCAAGTTCCTTGAGACCCCATACGCCGATACGGAACTTCCCGAGTTGCCAACAACGCCCGACTCGCTCGACACGATCAACGCAGCCGCCGCCGACATCGTCAATGGAAACCCCAACGCAGCAGACATCCTATTCGCGGCGACAGAATCGCCATTAGGGGCAATTCAGATAGCCGCCTCCAACCAACTCAAGAATATTGTCCAGCCGATTGCCATCGCCACCGCATCAGACACGCTCCACGTGTTTGATGATTCTAAAATCAGCGAGTCGGAAGTGCTACGTCTGCGAAAATGGTGGCATGCTTCGATCAATTCAGACGACATCGCCCAGGTATTCAGCCGGCGAAATGAATTGCAAGAAATCCGACATCGACGCGACGAACTGAAACGCGGGCGGGCGCTCATCGCAAGGTTCATCAAGTGTGATCTTTATTTGACAGGCAAACCGTTCCCCGGCCCGCTCACCAAATCGCCATCCACGCCAGCATCCGAATAAAAAATCCGACGTTGTTTGAGGTGCCCCAACAACTCATCCATCCGCATCGTCGCGGGCAACGAACTCGCGGTACTCATAACAAACGCGAAAGAATTGTTTTCGTTAAGATTCCCATGGATCGCCTTGGCCAATAGAAACTGCGACATAAGCGGACTACCGGCAAACCAACCGTCTTCCAACGATATCAAAACCTGCGGCGTGTGCGTCACCAACCCGTTGAACGCCCGATGCAAACGGTACAAAGCATCCGGATAATAAGCATCCGCCAACGCCTCGCGCAGATCAGCATCTGCAACAATTCCTTCCGCATCAATCACACCAGCCAACCGAAGCGGATCACCATGCAAGACTTTATATCGAAACGCCAACGCGCCATCGGGGACTGACGATTCACCCAGAACCGACACAACCGCCTCACCGTCCCGATCCACAACACCAATATCACCATCGCCCCGACGAAACGCCACCAACTCCACACCCTCGATCGCAGCCAAATCGCGCGAAAAACGCGCGGGCGTCTTCGTATATGCAGCCGCACAAGAAACCAACCCAAACTCCGGAATCACCACATCGCCAACCCGCTCAAGCGTCGACCCCACGCGATAACCCAACGCCTCGGCTGCCCCGCGCAAATCAAGCCGCCGACTAACCCGCAAGTTGTGCCCATGGTCCGACATCAGCGTGATCTCAATGTCACCACGAAACCGATGCATCAGCGCCTGACAGAACCGATCTAATGTCACCAAGCCAGCCGCATGCCCATCGCGCCCAAGCCCAACCCCTAGCGCCGAAGTCGAAACCACATACCCAATCGTCTCTCCGCAATCACCTTTAGCCAACGCGTCCTCGATCAAAGCCAGTTCATGATCAAACCAGTTCGCCGCATCCATGTAGACGTGGCCATGCTGGTCGAACGGAACATGTACATCAACTTTCGACAGCCACCGCGAATTATCGCTTTCGGCGTAAGCAAACCACCCATCGCGCAGCCGCTCACCATCAAAGTATTCCGTCTCAACAGCTGTCGCGGGCGATATGCCAAAGAGTTCATTGAGGCAAAGATCCGTCATCACCGGAAACGGCGCGATCACCCGACTGGGCGGATGGAAATGTCGAAATCGCCCACCGTCGTACGCCTCTTGAACCAAGTGATATGGAATGCTATCGAGGATAATGAACACTCTTCGGCAACGATCCGTCGCTCCCGGCTCGCGCGAAACCGATTCAGAACTCGCGCCGTCTGCGTCAAGGCCAAACCCAAGCTCAACCACTCGCCCGGCGTTGGAGGTAATTTCAGCGTAATCGCCAACTGTGTCGCCATCGGTGTCATAAACAATTCGCGAACCACGACCTGCCACCACATCGACCGCAAGAGGAGCGACGGGAAACGATGTGGGCTGACGCAGACTGCAACCCAGAACTCCCGTCAACAATGAAACGCTGATACAACATATGTAAGTTCGCATGGCTTTATCGCAGTTCAAGAGACGCCCCCGCTTGGTTATGCCTGGAATGCTTGCATGATATAGCAATGCTTCACGTCAGCCAGTGACGATGATTTGGAGATAGACCGAATGATCTTTGACCAAACACCCATGTTCGGCGACATTGCGACATCGATTCCGCTGCAATGGTCCTTCGAGGGCACGGCCCGTGAATACCCAACAACTGCTACTTCGCGTCATGCTGTGGTCGCTGGCCATCGCGGCGGGGCTTGGAATTGTTGCGGTTGCGTTCGTTCAATCGGACTGGACCTGGCAGGTCGTCGGCACCGGAATCGCGACGGCCATCGCATGCGCGGTACTCATCCCAGCC
>BQJS01000048.1 GCA_021604825.1 Phycisphaerae bacterium
GTCAGGTCGGTGATCCACGCCACAAACGGCTCACCGCGCATCGCCACGTTGTTTCGCAAGCTTGAGTATAGCGCCACCCAAATCGGCATCTGCAAAAACATCGGCAGGCAGCCGAGCATCTGCCCCATCGGGTTGACGCCTTCCTCGCGATACAGCTTCATGATCTCCTGCTGAATCTTCGAGTTGTCGCCCGCATGACGGCGTTTGATTTCCTCCATCTTCGGTTGCAGCGCCCCCATGCTCTTTTGCATGCGGACCATGTTGACTTGCGTTTTCTTGGTGATCGGATGAAGCAACGTACGCACGACAGCCACCAAGATGATAATCGCCACACCGAAGTTACCCGTGATCTTGTACAGCCAATTCAGCAGCGTGATCATCAGATCGGTCAGCGCGCTAAACGTACACGAGCCATACCCTTCCTTGATCTGCTGCATGTAATCGCGACTGACGTAATCGGAATTGCTGGTGTGGCTGAACGCTTCGCGATCTTTCGGGCCCATGTATACGGCGTGCATCAACGTTTTTGAATCGCCCGGGGCGATGGTGTGTTGAATCGAAGTGGCTTCAGTGGTGACGTCGGTGCCCGTCGCTGCATCGCCATCAAGATCGATGCCCTGCACTTGAGCAATCAGCCCATTTTGCGTCTTGCCCTCTGCATCCACCGGACACATCGTGCAGGTGAAGAAAAGGTTCCCGCCGGCATACCACTCGAGCGGTTCGTTCGGCTGCTTGTCGGCTGCGTATAGCGTGCTTGTCTTGGTTTTGCCGACCTCTTTGAAGTTTGCGGTCTCCAATTCGATCAAGCCTTCGGTGCGCCATGCCGCGTAGACCTTCTGGTCGGGCATGAATGTGCCTTGCGAAAGCAAACCGATCGGGCCACGTTCGACGACGATCACGTTGTGTGCTTGGTCTGAAACGTTGGCAATATCGAGCTTGACTTGAAGGTCGCTTCGAAGCGTGTCAGCCGCCTGTAGGGGCAGTGTGAACGTCCGCGTTAGCTTAAGGACTGGCTGATCACCCGCATTGACGGTCGCGGTGAAGACGGCTGCCTCGCCACTGTTGACTTCGCGTTTTTCTGCCGTCCAGCGCAGATCTCTCAAGTCAACCTGGTGCTTGCCGTCAATCGTCAGGCGATCGAGCGCCAGCGAACGCCACGGATTCCCACGTTCACGATGCAGCGGTGCGAGCAAGACATAGTTCTTCCTGTTTTTTTTGCTGCTTCCTTTCTTCCAATGATCACTGAGCGTAGCCGACGAGATCGATGCACCATGATTCGACAAATCAAGTTGCATCCGGAAGGGGCTTTTGACCCCACCTTCGGTTGATCCTAGCGTGATCGATTCGGACGTGTCCGCACCAACCACATAGAATGCACCATTCGCGACCTTCGGAGAGGTTGCGACGTCGCCGGATTTTACCTCTGCCGCGCCGTTGCTCGAAACTGCCGCTGGCGTGTTTTCTGCAGATGCGCCGCCGTTAGCATCGTTCGCCGATGGTTTGGGTGGCGGCCAAATACGAATGGCGATCATCTGCCAAATCAGAAAGAAGAGCAGTGCCCAAAAGAGAGCCCTAAAGAAATTCTTGTTTTCCATGCTGTTTTTTGTGCTGTCTTGATGAGGTTAGTGTCGCAGTCGATTGGAGACGAAAAAGCGCGCCAACGTCTTTCGTCCGTTCCAGTTCGCTCGACAGGTGTTGTTCGTTCAATTCTTCAATGGCGGAAGATCACTGCGAGTTTATCGCCCTTCCAAAAGTCGAAGGCCCAGAAAGTCGTCCAGGTCGGGTGTATCGAGCGCCTTTTGGACGGCTTTCTGAATGTCGTATTCGACCCGTATGAATTCCAACGTGCCCACGTATCCATCTTCATCCGGCGAAATATCACCCGGCCCAACATTGTCTGGATACGGGACCTTTTCATCCTTCTCATGAACGATCACGAAGCAAGCCCGCACATCGCGATCGCGCGGTTGCCCAACGCTGCCGACGTTGATGATGGCTTTTTCTTCTTCGGTGATCGTATAAAAACTTGGTTCGCGAAGTTCGCCCGGCGGATCGAAATACGGATCGTCCAAGAATACACCGGGTACGTGCGTGTGACCGACGACGCAGGCCATGTGCCGCTCTTCCAATCGATCGAAATTCGCGAGGATCTTCGTCGGATTGGTAAAGACGTCTTCTGCAAACAGATATTCGTTGACAGGCCGGCGCGGTGAGGCGTGCACCATCAGGATGTCCTTGGCCTCGTGACGAATCGGCAGCTTGCCCAGAAACTCCCAGCGCCGATCACGGAGCGACTTCTTCTTCTCGTCTTCAAAAACCTGCCGCGTCCAATAGCACGCCCGCTCGGCGCTGACGTTGAAATTCGACGGTTCGTAGAAGACGGCATGGTCGTGGTTACCGCAGACAACAGCTTCGCACCGGTCCATCACGGTGTCGATGCACTCCTTGGGACTGGCGCCATAACCGATGACGTCGCCCAGGCAGAAAACTTCCTTCACATTGCGGCGGTCGATCTCAGCCAGAACCGCCTGCAACGCTTCGAAGTTACCATGAATGTCAGAAATTATGGCATACACCGGGGATCTTCTCAGCAACGCCTCACTCGTAGGCGACGAGTCTTGGCGCCAGCCTTGAAAACAGGTGAGAGACGAATGCTATTGCCCATTTGAAAGGTCGTCAATAACCGCCACCCGCCCTATCCAAGTTCATACACTTCGACCGGTCCTTACCGAAATATTCGCCCCAATCATCCCGGATTGTCCGCGATTTCAACGCTTTTCAGCCGACTTAGGGCGATTTCAACCGCCTCCTCGCTCGAGTCGCTTCCGAGCCACTTTCTACCCATTCGTTTGGCCACCGCCAATGTTGTGCCGCTTCCGCAAAAAAAGTCGGCAACCAGGTCCCCCGGCACCGAACTGGCGCGGATGATTCGCTCCAGCAGCGCTTCCGGTTTCTGGGTCGGATACCCGGTCCGCTCGAGCGAAACCGTCGAAAGAAAGGGAATTTCCCAGACATCGGTCACCACCGGACCGTCGGCGTGGAAATAGAGTTTTCCGCTTTTCGTCTGCTTGTACGGGCGGCCGTCATCCTCGTACTTCAGTCCATCGGTGCGATACACCCCATCGCGCAGGGTATTGAAGGTGTGCTTGCCCAGTGCTTTGGCGTAGACCAGGATCGTGTCGTGCTTGCGACCGAACCACTTTGTCGAAACCCCACCGGTCCGGTAACTCCAAATGATCTCGTTGAGGAAATTCCGCGCTCCAAAGATCTCGTCCAACAGGAGTCGCACATGGTGGCTCACCCGAGGGTCAACGTGAACGTACACAGTCCCCGCCTCTTTAAGCACTCGATGAACCTCAACCAAGCGAACTTTCAGAAACGCACGGTATTCCTCAATCCCACCGCTCCACCGATCTTCGTAATTCTGACCGCTCGACGATGACCTAGTCGTGTTGGTCATGAACGGTGGGTCGATGTAAACCAAGTCAATCAATGCGTCAGGGGTGGTGCGCAGGAGCGACAGGTTGTCGGCGCAGACAATCTTCCCGGCGGCGGCGTTGGCATTTGCATGGGCAACGGAGTTGGTGGAGGGCGGCTTGGTGACGTTGGAGCCACCTACGAGTCCGTCTTTGCGAATTGGTTTGGGACGAGCGCCGATATGACGTCAATCCTCAAGAATCAGAATGCAATTTTGAATCGAAAGGCCACTCGGAAGACCGGGGCTATTTTAAGAGTGGTCCGAAGGTCTTTCCAGGTGCCGTCATGCGATAACCCTTGTCCGTCAACTCGATCGTGCATCCGCATTCTTCGATCGCCAGCAGATATCGAAAGACGGTGCGGCGACTCATTTTGAGCTTTTTCTCGAGCTGCGTAATGGTGTGGCGTCCTTGGCGCAGCAAGGTCACCATGTCGAAGGGCACGCCGTAGGCTTCCTGAAACAAACGACTGTAAATGTCTTTGCCTTTGGGTCCCAAGTCAGAGGGTTTCACAGCTGAGACAAGCACTTTGCAATCCTGCTTTGTGATGGTCCGCACTGATAAACCCTCCTTGCTCGCTAGCGCAATGAATGAACTCGACCCGAGGCCTGTTGGCCGCGCGAAGTATGCCAGATTTCTTGAGGCATGGCAACGACAACAGCACAACACAATGATGTAGTTACAATTCTTAACATAAACGACTCGCGCATGTCACCTGACAAGTCACGACATTTGGACTTGTGGAACCAACCCAGACGCTAGACCACAGGGCATGTTCAAAACTTTGCACGCTTGTGATTTCTCCACCGCGCGTGGCATCGCCGGCCAGGAAATGACCAAGTCGCCACGAATTTTCTCCGGCCGAGAAAGTGACAAGATAAGTCTCACCACTTTCTCAACGTCCCGACATGCCCCCAGATCATCAAGGCCACCAGCCTCTCGACTCGCAGCCAATCGCCAGGGATGCGTTCTCCCTTGCAGCGCGGGCATCGAACCGAATCCCTTCCGCTTCCACCGCGAACATCGCATTTGCACCCCATGAGCGGCATTATCGGACGTTTTCGATGTGGCACGACCCCGTCAACTTTACTTGAACTAATACAATGATTAACTTAATATGTCGTATAGTTAGCGTTAATACAAAGTTTTTTACAAAAATCGTCTCGTTTGATCAAGTGAGCCCAACCATGGACAAACCGGCATTGAGAGACTTTCTCGAGCTTCATTACGGCGAATTGGAAGATTTGAATACGGCTTCCAAGCGGGACCGCCTGGAACGGGTCGCACCCGAGGTCATCGAAGAGCAACGTCGAAAGTACCTCACCGACGAAAAGCGGATCAAAGCTGTTACGGTCTGCTTTACCGATCTTGAAGGCCGGCTGCACATGCTCGACTACGACAAGAAGTTCCTCCTCAAGTCGGCTGAGAACCTCACCTTCGACGGGTCGAGCATTCGCGGGTTCACCGAAATCGCCGAGTCCGATCTTCGACTGGGCATCGACTGGGGCGCTTTCTATTGGCTGCCCTCCGACATCTTTGGACCCGGCAAGGTCGTCGTCTTCGGTGAAGTGCAGGACCGCGACGGCACCGCATTCCGCGCTGACTTCCGGGCTCGCTTGTCGCAACTGGCTGACGAGCTATACAAAAAAGACAAAACCGTCGCGCATGTGTCAGCCGAAATCGAAGGCTTTCTTTTCAAGGGCCGTGACGCCGAACGCCGCATCAAAGAGACGGGCGGATTCGAACCGATCTCGACTGGCGGATATTACCATTCGCTCCCGCAAGATCCGCTTCGCCAATTCATCGACAGTGCGGCTGAAGTGCAGCGGGCGATGGCGTTCAACAACGAGAAGGATCACCCCGAAGTCGGTCCGTCGCAGTTTGAAATGAACTTCGGATACTCCGAAGCGCTGATCGCTGCCGACCAGATGCAGCTCTACAAACTCATCTGTCGCCAAGTCGCGCAGGCGCAGGGCATGACGGCATCGTTTTTGCCGAAACCGATTACCGGCATCAACGGAAGCGGAATGCACACGAACATCTCGATTTCGCGCGACGGCAAGAACCTGTTCTACGACGGGAAGGACGACCACAACCTTTCGGCGAAGGGGCACCAGTTCATCGGCCGCATCCTTAACGTCGCCGACGACATCTGCCTCGTCCTTAATTCAAGCGTCAACTCGTACCGGCGACTCGATCCGAATTATGAAGCGCCGAATGAAATCAAGTCGTCGGCTGTCAACCGCTCGGCGATGATTCGAATCCCGCTCGGCAACGAAAACTCAGCCCGCATCGAAGTGCGCAGCGTCGCGCCGGATGCCAATCCGTACATGCTGATTTACACGCTGCTCAAGACGGGCTTGCATGGCCCCGATCCCGATCCGGTCGATCCCGACAAGCGACCGCGCACCCGCGTGCTGCCCGACAACATCGGCTCGGCGATTCGACTCTTCAAGAAAAGCGAATTCATCGCCAATACCCTGGGCGAAGGCATGCAGGCCAAGTACGTCGAACTCAAGCAGATGGCCGCCGACCGTTGCCCCAAGGAACTCGGCACGCTCATCAAACAAAGCGAAATCATGTTCCACCACGAAGTCACCAACCAGATGCTCTGGAGCATGTTCTAGTCCGGCGAACTGTCCGTCGATCACGATCATAGCGGCGCTATACAACGAACTTACGCACCGCCCTCTAGGACAAAGGGGGCGGTGCGATTTTACGCGCCGCACAATCGCTATTATTGTCGAGAGGTCCCTGGCAGCGTTCCGAGCAACCACCCATGAGATGACAGATGGAACTCTTAATTATCATCGCGGCTATTCTTGCTGGTGCAGGCATTTTGATTGGCGTTCGATTACTTGAAGGCGCGATCGACAGGAACAGAATCAAACGATACGTCGAAGACCGCGGGGGAGAAACATTACAAATCAAATGGCGGCTGTTTGGGCCGGGCTGGCTTGGGAACAAGAACCAACGAATGTATCGAGTTGTCTACCGTGATGCAGATGGAAGAGACCATCGCACGAATTGCAAGACCAGTATGTTTTCCGACGTCTACTTCACTGGCGACATCATCCTCAAATATCAATTCACGGAAGTGCCCAAGAACAAGTGCCTCTCATGTGATTACAACCTAACGGGAAACGTCAGCGGCGTTTGCCCAGAATGCGGTGCCCCACTGCATGAGGATCAACTTGAAGGAAACTCTACTTGAGTCGGGAAGCACAGAAAGTGTCAGTCTGTTTTTCGCGGCAAGTGATCATCGATGAGCTTCTGAATCACAGGGCGAGCGGCGCTGGCTGCGTCGTCACGCACGTGAACCTGCCGTAGGATAAGCGTGCCCTCGAATACGAGCGTGAATGCATCCGCGAAACTCTCTGGATCTTTTGAACCTGCAGACTTCGCGAGAACCCGCACCATTTCCCAGTTCGCGAGTTTGTGTGCCGCGGCAGCTTTGTGTATCGGATCGCACGGATTGGGGAACTCGGCGGCTGCGTTGATGAACTGACACCCGCGAAATTCTTCGGATTGAAACAAAACATCAAGGATGTCGATCAAGCCCATCAACTGATCGCGCGGATCGTCACCGGCCATCACGACAACCGCGTGCTTCCATGCGTCCATCTCCCATCGATCTCGCTCCTGCAGTGCAACCACGACCAATTCATCCTTGCTTTCAAAGTGCTTATAGAAGGTTGTCTTCGACACGCCGACTTCGCTAAGTATACGATCGAGGCCGACGGCATTGATTCCATGGCGATAAAACAGCGCAATCGCCGTACCGATGATTCGCTCACGACCTTGCCGTGGAATCTCCGGGAGCGTCAACAATCGCTCGGTGATTTCAATCTTGCTCGGGTTCACAATCGCATCTCAACATGTCGGCATCACGGTTGACTTCAAGTCACCCCCACAGGTGACCTCGAGTCAACTACCGCCGCCACGGTGATGTCGTATGTTTCAACCGCCCAGCCGACGTGGCTGCCGCAGGGTTTTTGAGTTGAGAACAAACGTAAAGAGGAATGTCACGATGTCAATTGAAACTAGTAGCCAAATCGTCAATGGCGTAAACGTCACCGGATTCGCGGAAGTCATCGACCAGATGAAAACCGACCCGTCGCTTGGTCAATGTCAATTCCGCGCCCGAAATCGCTGGCAATCGGGAGGGCACAACCGCGTCGAGATCCAGGGCTTTCATGCGGCGGGGACCGAGGACACCTCACGAACCGTACCCTTTGTACACGAAACCGACGAACCCCCCGTCTTGATGGGCCGCAACATTGGAGCCAACCCGGTCGAATTCATACTGTCGGGCCTGACCGGTTGCATGACCACAACACTCGTATACTACGCGGCGATGATGAACATCGAATTGCGTGCTGTTGAATCGGAGTTGGAAGGCGACCTGGATTTACAAGGCCTGTTGAACTTGAACGACTCGGTTCGCAAAGGCTATCAAAACATTCGCGTGAACTTCAAGATCGACTCAGATGCCCCGCGAGAAAAGCTAGAAGAACTCGTCGAAATCGCCCGTCGCTTCTCGCCCGTACACGACATTGTAACCAATCCCGTTCCGGTGACCGTTACGCTCGAAGACTAAGCAAACGAATTCGGCGAACTTAAATCTGGTCCCAAGCCCAGATGCCCATCTGCGTGTTCTTGTCCAGCGTGTTACCGCTGACTTTGAGCGTCAGGAGGATACGGCCACGATGGTGGGCTTCGTGCGAGATGAAATATGACAGCGTCGTGAAGATGCCTTTCTTGAATCCGCGATGCTTGGGTTTGTTCTCCAGGGCACCAACGAGAAGCGCTTCGACCGCCTTTTCAGACGATCGAAGCGCTTTTTTGAGTTCGGACTTGGTTGGTACTGCACCGGTCGGAAACTTCACTAGCCCTTCGAGATGTTCCTTTGCTCGCTTTTCAATATGCATCCGCCGGACGTTATGCATATGGGCGAACTCGCCAGCCACCCCACGTCCACCGCGTTTCGAAAGCGTCGCGTTCATCCCTTCGGGCGTGACTTTATCCAACACCATCAGGTTGATTCTATTATTCGTCCGCCAGGCTTCGATCAGTTCTTTCTGCATCATTTCGCCCTTTCGCCTTGCGCCGCGTGACCCAGCGCCCTATTCAATACGCAGGCCAATCGTATGCCGGCTTTTTGCAGTTGCGCGCGAATCAACGGTGTGTTCTCGTCTTGGTATTCTCTGCCGATGTGCCCGCTCTTGGGAATGAGTGAGTACACTTGCGGAACCAGAGCGTTGGACTCGACAGCCCAGTTGGCGGGATCAAGGTCTGCAGACCAAGCTTTCACCCGTTTTGCAACCTCGGAGTCATTCAAATCTCTATTGAGCGATTCGGCGAGATCGGTCCACCGCCCCATTTCACGAATCATCATCGAATCCCAGACCGTGTGCAGATTCGTATTGTTGTGATTGAACTCCACCCGCACGTCGTTGCCCCCGCGATCTCGTGCGTAACCGGCATGCAGCGGTTGATGAACATCGCCCACGAAATGCCCGACGAACTTCAATGCGATCAACTTCTCGCGATCATTGGCATCGGAATCCCTCAACACGCCAAGGTAAAACGTGATCGCCGACACCACGCAATCTCGCGGCGGACATTTCGCGTTGGCTGGACAATCTGTTTTCGGCTTGCAGTCACGATCTTCAACGTATGCGCCTTCCGATTTCGGAATGTTCAGGTAGTGCAATCCACTGGCCCAGCGGTAACTTCGGTCGCTGCGAATGACGTCAGCCCAGATGCAGGCGTCGGCCAACGTGTTGTACTCGTCATCGAGCGCCAACAATCGCTCCACTTCGGCACTGGCGGTCGGATTCAAACGGTGCCACGCGATGTCACCCACGATCCGATGTCCGTCGGCACCCCAGCCCGCCGCCGATTCAAGACCCGCAAGAACCACCGCAACAAAGATCGAATACTGAATCCAACTCAATCGGCTGACACTCATTTGAAATACCATTCGCGAAACTCAACTATCAGCCGCCAAGACCATCCCCGATCGGCTTGGCACCCGCACGCTTCCTTCAACCGTCCCCAGCACCGCGACGCCGCTGCGCTTTCCATCGACAAGCATACCCCACCGACCATCCGCAAGCGCAAACTCGGTTTCCTCCGCACTACCGTTGAGCAGCACCCACACCTGACCCGCAGACTCACCGGCAACGCCACTCCCTTCGATCTGATACACAATGCAATCATGTCGGGGCGGTGTTGCAAAGTGAACCCTGTCCTCAACATCCTTGCGCGTCCGCAATCGAAACAACGGGTGGGCTTTACGAAGTGCGATTAAGCCACGCGTGTATTCACAAACGCTTGCAAACGTTACCTTGCGCGACCAGTCGACTTGATTGACCTCATCGGGCGCGTTGTAGCTGTTGTGGTTACCGCCCTTGGTGCGACACATTTCCTGACCGCTGTGCAGGAACACACTCCCCTGCGATGTCAGAAGAATCAACGTCGCCAATCGCATCATTTGAATGCGCTCTTCTTCCGACGCATCGGGAGCGCTGATCATCAGCTTATCCCAACAGGTTAGGTTATCGTGGGCTTCAAAGTAGTTGATGCTGTCGGTTGGGTCCTGCGCCCAATCGTGAACCGATCCCATCAATCCTTTGACGATGCCGTCGACGCTTCCGCCCGTCTGAATGAAACCAGCGTCGCCGCCGTCACCGGAGCCTTTGATGGCGTCGCGAAAGTGATCGTTGAACGCACCGATGCCTGTTCCCCGGATAGCGAGCTTGTCGGACTTGTGCTTGAGCGGCGTGCCGGCCGCTACCCATGGCTCGCCGTACAGCAATATGTGCGGGTTGATCTTGGTCAGTTCACTGCGAACTTGCTGCATGGTTTCAGAATCGATCAATCCCATCAGGTCAAACCGAAAACCATCGACCTTGTATTCGCGCACCCAGTAACGCAATGAATCGAGCAGGAACTTCCGCGCCATCGGCGCTTCGCTGTCGAATTCGTTACCGCAACCCGAACCGTTTGAAAAATTGCCAGCCGGCGTCAATCGAAAGTAATAGCCGGGAACCAATTTCTCAAACGAAGCCGCGGCTGCAGTGTGGTTGTAGACCACGTCGAGAATGACGCCGATGCCGTTCTCATGAAACGCCTGGATCGCCGATTTCAGTTCGAGAATCCGCGACGGCCCCTTTGCGTCGGAGGCATACCAGCCGTCCGGCGAATTGAAATGCAGCGGCATGTACCCCCAGTTGTACGAATCACCGTCGGTTTCGTCGTTGTCGAAGTCCTGCACGGGCATGATTTGTACGTGGGTGACGCCCAGTTCCTTGATGTGAGCCAACCCTGTGCTGACGGATGGGTCGGAATCAAGATGCGTCGCGTCTTCGGTCAGTCCGAGATATTTACCCTTTTGCGACACACCCGAATTCGCGGCGATTGTCAGGTCGCGGACGTGCAATTCGTAAACGATCGCGTCGGCTGGCGACTCGACACCCGCGAACGCATGCTGGCGAAAACCAGGCGGATCTGTCGCGAGCAGGTCAACGATCAACGATCGCGGGGAGCGCCCTTGCGTACACACCGCGTACGGGTCAATCACTTCCCAATCGGGATCGTGCCCGCCGCCCGTCAACTTGAATGCATAGAAGTACCCCACCCAGTCACCGGGAACTCTCGCCGACCAGACCCCCTTGCCACCGGCGGAAAGTGCGTGTTCGACAAGATCGGCATCCCCTTTCGCCGCCCTCGACACGACCACTTGAACCTCAGTCGCCGACGGTGCGAAGACATTAAATTCTGTCGCCTCGCGCGAATAAGTCGCACCAAGTTGCGCGTCGCCGTCGTAAAATCGCTCAGCATCCCTGAGGATGTAGTCGGGCCGACATGGGTGTTCGCCAAATCCATCCACCGAAAGCACGTAGCGTTTCTGCGGAAATTCAAACGAATGCTCGACCTCCAATGAATACACCGCACAGAGATCGCCGCGATGTTTGAATGGATAGACGGCTTTGATTGGAATCGCCTCGCCATTGGTTGACGCAAGTTCAAAGCGCTGCGGATGCCAATCGGCGACCGGCAATCGATGACTGAAGCGCACCGTCAGATGCTTCCACGCATCCAACGTCACGGATCGCACTTTCTGTTCCAACGGCCAACCCTTCCGAGAATGATTCTTACCGATCGGTCGTATTTCCGATCGACGCAGGTATCATATCAGCCGACGCAACCGATCCCAATGAAACCGAGATTGATGATCATGAGCAAGACCGTGAGCAAGACATCGACGAATGCGCGCCGCAAGAAGGCGACCCTAAATCCATTTGATCAACTGAGCGAAATCGCCAGCAATTGTTGGTGGACATGGCAGCCCACCCTCGCGCCGCTGTTTCGGTCATTGAACCCGCGTGGGTTTGATGCGTCGAACCAGAACCCCATCGTCGCCCTTCGCAAATGCACGGCCGCCAAGCGGCGCACGCTGGAAAAAGATGCCCAGTTCGTACAGAACATCCACGAAGCACATCGCCAATACCGTCGCTACATCCGATCAAAGACGTGGTACCAGCAGACCCACCGCTCCAAGTCTCGCGAGCAGATCGCTTACTTCTGCATGGAGTACGCATTGCACGAATCGCTGCCGTTGTATGCCGGCGGATTGGGCGTGCTGGCGGGCGATCATCTCAAATCTGCGAGCGATCTGGGCTTGCCGTTCGTGGCCGTAGGTATTTATTGGAAAAAAGGTTATGGCAGACAGCACATCAACTCGGCGGGGAAACAGATCACCCGCGATCAGCCGATCAAGCCCGAAGACACACCGTTTACCGAAGTCCGGACGCCGACCGGGCGGCCTTGGCGATTGCGTCTGCCGATGGGTTCCGATCGCGTGACGATTCGCGCGTGGCGGGCTGATGTAGGTCGGGTACCTCTCTATCTACTGGATGCCGATCTGCCAGCCAACAAACCGCGCGATCGCAAGCTGACCCACACGCTTTACAGTGGCGATCGCGACACCCGCATCCGTCAAGAAATTCTGCTCGGTATCGGAGGGTGGCAACTGCTACGCGCGCTCAAGATCAACGTCGGTGCCTGCCATCTCAACGAAGGGCACGCCGCATTCCTATCGTTTGAGCGCATCGCAGAACGAATGAAAGTTAACGGTGAATCATTCGCCCGGGCGCTTGGCCATGTGCGAAACACCAACGTCTTCACAACGCACACCCCGGTGCCAGCCGGCAATGAGGAATTCGAACCGCGTCTGGTCGATCAGTACTTGTCTGGTTATCAACGAAAGCTCGGCTTGACGCATGAGCAGTTCCACAACCTCGCCCGCGTCAAACCAGACAACACCACCGAGAACTTCGGCATGACGCCACTGGCACTTCGCACGTCGCGCTATGCAAATGGGGTCGCCGAACTGCACGGACAAATTGCCCGCAAGATGTGGGCCAGCATGTTCCCGAAAAAGAAACTGGCAGCCGTTCCCATCGGACACGTCACCAACGGCATCCACCTGCAAACGTGGCTGCACCCCAAGATGGCCGACCTGCTCAATGTGTGCCTTGGAACCGACTGGGTACACAATCAGGATCAGAAATCCGTTTGGAAACGAGCCAGCCGAATCCCGGACGAAACGCTCTGGGCCCTGCACAGGCAGCTCAAAATCGATTTGATTGAATTCTGCCGCCATCGAATCGATAGACAACTGCGCCGCGATCCGGTGCGCGGAATGAAACTGTCGGACGTAAAGAGTATCCTCAATCCAGAAGCCCTGACCATCGGGTTCGCACGACGTTTCGCCACGTACAAACGGGCGACACTGATCTTCTCCGATCCCGCGAGACTGGCGAAAATCCTCAACAACAAAAATGCTCCGGTCCAAATCATCTTCGCCGGCAAAGCCCACCCAGCCGACACCGAAGGTCAAGCCCTCGTCGCTGAAGTCGTGCGCTTCTCGCGCACGCCGCGCTTTCGCAATCACATCGTATTCCTCGAAGACTACGACATGAACGTCGCGCGGCACATGGTGGCAGGCGTGGACGTATGGCTCAACAACCCGCAGCGCCCGCGCGAAGCGAGCGGCACCAGTGGCATGAAGCCTGCGCTGCACGGCGGACTGAACCTAAGCATCCTCGACGGGTGGTGGCCCGAAGGCTTCAACGGCAAGAACGGTTGGAAGATCGGTAACGGCCAGAACCATCGCGACACGAAGAAAGATGATCGCCGCGACGTGGTGTGTCTCTACAATTTGATCGAAAACGAAATCGCCCCGGGCTATTACAAACGATCAGCAGACGGCTTGCCCGGCAATTGGATCGGTCGCATGAAGAGCGCCATACAGACGATCCCGCCGACCTTCAATTCGCAGCGTCAAGTCAAAGAATACCTCAGCAAGTATTACCTGCCGGCACTGCGAAACACGTGATCGATTCGGGCCGCCCGTACAAATCGCCGCTATCGCGCCAAAAACAGGCTTTCGCGGGTCAAAGTTGGGTTGGGCGGCGCCCTCTTCGCCAGTTGCAACCCAGACATCGTTTCGTACAATGTGCGGCTCGGTCGAGTTGTGAAATTGCTTTCCGACTGGCCCCCTGGGACATCATTACGCTGATTTGCAGAAGGTAGACGTCGATGAAAGCTGACATTCACCCCAAGTATAAGGATGTGGTTTTTTGGGATCCGGGTGCCGATTACAAGGTGCTCACCCGCTCCACGCTGTCGAGCAAAGAAACCATCGAATACGAAGGCAAGACATACCCCCTCGTGAAGTTGGAGATTTCCAGCGCGTCGCATCCTTTCTTTACGGGCGTCGAAAAATTCGTCGATGCGGCTGGCCGCGTTGAAAGGTTCCAGTCGAAATTTGGCGGCAACTACTTCGACAAGAAGAAAAAGAAGAAGTAAACCAGATGCTCAGCGCAGTGATCCAAAGCTCGAAAAAAATCAGCGCCGCCTAGCTTCCTAGAATTCAATCACCACGCACACGGATTTTATGCCCCGGTTGCGTGGTTTTTCTATGGGCGTGTCGAACACTTGAAAGTTCGGACACGATCCATTGCCAAACACACGAACCCACCGAGGTCATCATGGCCCAAACCGTTGACGACAAACTGCTCGCCAAGCTCGACGAACTATCCAAGCGCCGCGAGCAACTCGATGCACAGATGGCCGACCCCGAAATCGCCACCGACCACAACCGCATCACGGCGCTGGCCAAAGAGTCCGGGAAATTGCGCTACCTCACTGATCCGTACCGAGAACTGTGTGGCACAATTGAAAGCCTGGAAGAAGCCCGCGCCCTGGTTCACGACTCATCCGCCGATGCGGACCTGCGCGAACTTGCCCAAGAAGAACTTCCCGACCTCGAAGCCGAATACGCCAGGCAAATGGAATTGCTCAAAGACCGAGTGGTGTCGGCTGACGATGCAGCGATCTCGTCGTTGATCCTGGAAGTGCGGGCTGGCACCGGTGGGGATGAAGCCGCGCTCTTTGCCCGCGATCTCTATGAAATGTATTTGCGCTACGCCCAATTGCGTCGGTTTAAAGTTGAAGTCCTCGATCAATCCATCGGGGACAAGGGTGGGTTGAAGGAAATCGTCCTTAACATTCGTGGCGACGGTGCGTGGCAAACGTTTGGCTACGAGGGCGGCGGACACCGGGTGCAGCGCGTCCCGGAGACCGAAGCGCAAGGCCGCATCCACACCAGCGCGGCCACGGTCGCGGTGTTCCCCGAACCCGAAGAGGTCAGCATCGACATCAACTGGGACAGCGACGTTGAGGAACACGTCACGCGGTCGAGTGGACCAGGTGGGCAGAAGGTCAACAAGACATCGTCCGCGATACTGCTGGTTCACCCCGAAACCGGAATCACAGTTTCAATGCAGGACGAAAAATCTCAGCACAAAAATCGCGCGAAAGCCCGCCGCATCATGACCACGCGCATCCTGGACTATCACCAGAAACAGCAAAGCGCCGAACTCGACTCAGCCCGCAAGACCATGATCGGTAGCGGCGACCGCTCTCAGCGCATTCGCACTTACAATTTTCCACAGAACCGCTGCACCGATCACCGCATCGGCTTGACGCTCTATTCGCTTGATCGGGTGATGCTCGGGCAGCTCGACGAACTGGTCGAAGCCCTGCAAACGCACGACAAAGAGCAGCGGTTGCAGAACCTGTAACGGCTGGCTTGGTTGAATCCGGGACCGCCTGCTCGACTCCGGATAACCTTTCAGCAACAATAGCATGGTGCGGATGAGAAACGCTTGGAATGCGTATATACTCATTCCGGGCGGAGCCGGTAGATTCGATGGCCATCCGCCGCTGATCAATACTCACCAATGGGGAGCGACATTCGCAATGGGAAAAACAAAGACATTGCAGATTGACAAACTGATGGGCGCCTTGGTCCATCAGGGGGGTAGTGACTTGCATCTTTCGGTTGGGGCTCCACCGATGATGCGCGTCAACGGTCGCATGCGCCGCCTCGAGACGAAAGAACTCGACGCGGACGACATGGTCGGATTGATGAAGTCCGTCACGCCGGAAAAAAATCAACAAGAGTTGCAGGAAGTCGGAACCACAGACTTCGCGGTGGGCATGCACGAGAGTCGCTTCCGTGTGTCGATTCACCGCCTTCAATACGAAGACCAAGCCAACGTCATGGGCATCGTCATGCGACTGATCCCCAAGGAACTTCTGACTTGGGAGATGCTGAATTTCCCGGACACCGATGCCATCAAGCGATTGTGCATGCTGCCACGTGGTTTGGTCTTGGTCACCGGGCCAACCGGATCAGGCAAGACCACGACCCTCGCAACCATGCTCGATTACGTCAATCAGACCCGTGCGGATCACATAATTACGCTTGAAGAGCCAATCGAATTCGTCCATCCGCATAAGAAGTGCCGCATGACGCAGCGCGAAGTTGGCGTTCATCTGCCCGACTTTAACGAAGGTATTCGCCGCGCCCTGCGAATGGACCCGGATATCATTCTGGTCGGGGAAATGCGTGACTACACCACCATCAAAGCCGCCACCACCGCGGCTGAAACGGGCCACCTTGTGTTCGGCACGCTGCACACGAGTAGTGCCCCCAGTACGATCGAGCGTATCGTCGACTCGTTCCCAGTCACCGAACAGGCACAGATTCGCGCGATGCTCACCGGGTCTTTGGAAGCGATTATCGCTCAGCGCCTGCTGCGCAAGAAGGGTGGCGGACGTGTTGCGGCCTTCGAGATCATGGTTCCTGACGCGGGCATCAAACACAACATCCGCGAAGGCCAAACCTACAAGATTCCGAGTTCGATGCAGACGGGAAAAGCCAAGGGTAACATCCTGATGGACAACCACCTGTTTGAATTGGCTTCAACGGGACAAGTCGAACCAGAAGACGCCTTGGCATTGGCGCAGGACCATGTCGCGCTTGAGAAGAAATTCAAGGAAGCCAACTTGATCGGATTCAGCGGCGAACTTGAGAACGGAAATCAGTCGGAATAGACTTCGCCCTCGATCAGTGAATCAATGCGGCACAGTGATTTAAAGCGGCGCTGCGGCGATGAGCAGAAATAACAAGGTGCCTCCGTATCCCGCATAAAACGCGGGACCGCTCAGGCTCTTGATCGTCTTTGCCGCTTCTGGGCTGTACGCCGCACGGGTGTCCGGCGAAACGGAGTGCTTGGGGTTGTCGGCCAACGCTTCAAGGGCAGCCAATTGATCAACCGTGATACTGACGGGACGCTGTGGTGGAGTAACAACGGCGGGCTTGGCAACCGAGTCGGCTACATCGGTCAGTGTTGAATCTGAGGTCGGCGCTGAACCTGAATTACGATTTACATCTCCCCGCGCAACGGCACCAAAAAGCAAACAAACCGCTGCCAGAAGTGTCACCTGTTTCCCGGCCATCATGTCGGTGCCTCTTATTAGATCGCGTATTGCGTTGAAGTTCGCCGCTTACGAACCCAAACCGTCTTCCGTATTCTGTTTCCATGGCAAGCCCCGATCGACGACGGCATGATTCGCGACGTCGAACACGAGCAGCATGACGTTGCCGGTTGGCTGCCATCGGGAAAGAAACGTCTCGCGATCCCACCGCTCCAAGCGCTTCTGCGACGCGGGATCGAGCACGATGACATCGCCAATGCCCGAGCCATTGTCAGACCCGTTATCCCCATTATCGTCAACATCCACACCGATCACCACCACCGCATGATTGAATTCTTCGGGGGCTCCCTCCTCTTCATTCACCACGCAAATGACCGGATAACCGCGAGAAATCACCCACCATGCCAGCCCCAACGGTGGTTCGGTGCTCAATTCGCCCTTGAGCGGGATCAGCTTGATCCGCCGGCCTTCCAGAAACATCCGCACATCACCGACTCGGGTCAGGTCGAATCCTTCGCTGTCCATCTGCTGGCGGACGCGCGGCGCCGCAAAGCGATCCTGCCCGACCACGTAGTTCATGCACATCACGGCGCTGGCCAACAAACAATCCGTGAAGTCAGTCGCCGACACGTAGCGAACCTTCAACGCGTTGGGCGGATATTCATCAACGGCCAACCGCCGATGGCAACCGGTCGCCAACGTGAGCATCAACACCAAAACCAGTGCGCACGTACGAAGTGATTTCGCCCTAATTGAATTCAAGAACTCGTTCCTTCTTGTTTTTGATTTTCGAGTTTGGGTAAGCTCGCCAATGCGTCGGCCAAACTCAACTTCCCCATCGTTGGATCGAAACACGTGTCGGTCACTGCGCAGACACTGGCGGCCAAGTCTCGATCATAGCCAGCCCCCTCTTCGCCGATCAAATCGTCCGGCTGCAAGCCCACCACATCAAGCAGCCGAATCTCGGAAGGAGGTTTGGCCAAGACATAACGATCCTCGGCATCATCGGACTGATTGACACGACACAACACGCCGCTCTGTTCCAATCGCATCACCAGTCGCCGGATCGCCTCGATCGGCAAGTTCAACTTGTCGATTAACAGCTCGGCTGACACCGGTCCCTGCCCTCGACCGAACGGTACAGCCACCGTGATCGCACCCGCCAACAAATCAACCGGCGTGTACGAGCGCTGGTCGGCTCGTTCAACCCGGCGCATGCGTTCCAGGTTGGCAGCCGTATGCGACACCTGTGCACCAAACAAAAAGATCAACCAAGACAGATTCACCCAAAGCAAGAATAGCGGGAGCAACCCCAATGCCCCGTACAGGTTTCCGCCGCCGACAAGTTTTACGACGTATACCGCAAAACCCCACTTCGCAATGAGCCAGATCGGAACCGAAATCATCGCTCCACCCAGCGCGGCGCGGTATTTGACGTGGGTGTTGGGGAGCAGTTTGTAGATCGCCGCGACCACGAGGATGTCCACCAAAATCGGACCCATCCAACCGAAAATCGCCAAAAGGAACGACGCGCCGGGGGCAGCAGCGAACGCCGCGACAGCCCGATCCCCCAGGTACGACGTGGCCATCAACACCAGTGGGCCGAGCGTTAACACCGACCAGTACATCAGCAGTCGCCGCCCGATGGAGCGCGATCGACTGGCTCCGAAAATCCGATTGAGCGAACGCTCCAACGTCGTGATCAAAGTCAGTGCTGTCCAAATGAGCAGCACGACGCCAACCGGTCCGACCCGATTGACCGTTAGCTTCGATTCCACATTGGCAACGATGCGTTCGATTTCTTCGGCGACATTAAGCGTGCGGTCTTCCGACTCTCCGTTACCGTCATTCTCAGCACCGCCAAACTCGTCGCCGTCACCTTCGCCGCCCCCATCGATCGGTTCGGCGATCACGATTTGCGAGATGCCAGTCTTGGCCAACATCTCGTGCAAGCTGCTGCGCGAGTCTTCGAGCATCCCAACCGATTTTAGAATTAGGAGCACCAGCACAATCGCCGGGATCATTGTGAAGATCGTCCGAAACGACAGCGCTGCACTCATCGCCGTGATGTTGTTTTGCCAAAGGCGTTTCGCGCAGAAGCGCCACAAATTGAGATGAAAACCACCCAGCCGCGCCCATCGACTCAGCTCGTCGGAAGGCGCGGTGCGTAGTCGATGTGCCCGCGAGCGGATGTCTTCAAACATGGTCAACGTTCGCTGCTTCGCTTTCGTCCGGATGGGCGTCTTTTCTTCTTTTCTTTCGACTTTCTCTCTTTGCCTTGTTGATCCTTATTATCGTCTTTTTTCTTTCTTACTCTTCCGCCTTCTTTCTTGGGCGTTTCCTTTTCTTTTTCATTGCCCTTACCCTCTTTCAAGACGCCCCCCAGCAAGCCACCCAAACCGGGCTTATCTTTTTCTTTTTCCTTGCCGCTCGCCCGACGTCGCGTTCGACCTTTGCTCCCCGTGCCCTTTGAATTCGCACCGCGATTGGCTTTTGCCCCGTCCTTCTTTCCAGCCGCTTGCCCCAACGCACCCAGTAGCGCGTCGGGATTCAACAGCGTGTCGGTGACAACATCTTTCAGCAGCGAATCGACATTCACTTTCGAGAAATCCAGTTTGGGATTCGAGCGCGATCCGGTGATCGGAATTTCGATCCGCGTGCCAGCCAATCGGGTCGCGTACTCGCCTACCGGACCCTGCACCTTCAACCGCCGCAGCAAATGTTCCTGAACCGGAATCGAAACAAACAGGTCAACGGTATCATCGAATCCAACCGAGCCGCGGAACTTCAAATCAAATCGTTCCCTTGCGAAGTTCAGCGTCAGGTCTTGATAGCTAATCCGACCGTCCTGCACAACAAAATCGACACCGCTGACATCCACCGCATACATGTCCGGCTGACCCAACCCGCCGAGTTCCAACAGCGTGATGAAAAACGCACTCGGCGTGATTTGAAATTTTTTCAAATCAAGACGTCCGAGTCCGCTACCGCCGTTGTACATCGCTTCACCCAATGGCAACGAAAGCTCATGCACGATCAGGTCGAGGCGACCAGCCATCTGCGTCGCGTTCCCAAAGATCGGATTAAATCGACTGAGCAACTGCTCACCCAAACGCGGCGTCACTTCGATGCCGGACAACAGTCGAAGATTACTCGGCAGACGCAATTGCGTTCCTTGCGAGCCAAACGAAACGTCAGCACCCAGCTGCACCGTCCCGCCGGCGGCTGCGACTTTTGTCAGCGGTAAGTTGAGCTTTCCACCCTTCAACGTTGGTTTGAGTTCGAGCTTGCCGAGTGGAATGCCCATGACTTCCGCAGTCTGCCAGCCAAGGTTGGCGGACATCGCCGCGTCACGAAATGGCGGTGATTGATTCGGATTGTTGAGCGGTCCGCGAATCGTTAGCTGACTATCATTGCGCCCGGCGACGGTGATGAGCTCGCGGGTGGCTGGGTAGAGTTCGTAACAAACCTGCATGACGCGCTGCCAGTCGAGCGAAAAACGACCGTTTACGTCTGCATTCTGAACGGTGCTAAATGCATCAATCTTGCCAGCCAAGTCGATCGACGCAGCCGTGCTGGTCAGCTTCAACTTATCGAAGGCGATCGAGTCCGCCGCCGAATTAATCTTCACGTCGTAGTCGGCTAACAATTTGTCGCGGTACACCGTTCCGTCGTCGGCAGGCATCGCCAAGTCGTCGATCGACGCCTTCCCGCGCAGCGCCGTGCGACTTCCGTCCGCCTGGCAATCTGCATCGAACACCAGATGACCGGCAATCTCTTCAAAAGCTTGTTGCCCGTCATTGCTGGGAATAAGTTTGGCACACTTTCGCAGGTCTGCCCGCCCGTTGATGCGACCGGAAAGCTTGAACGCGTCGCCATAGGAAACGTTACACTGCGACACATCGACGGCTGCGACGGCGCTTTCCAATGCTGCCGACTCGACAAAAACATCTGAAGCCAACAAGTCCAATCGGGCATTGGTCCAACTCAGATCTGCCCGCTGCGTGGCCGACTCCGACGCGAGATGCACATCCCGCACGGATAGATCACCGCTCGTCAAGATCGGCGCATTCTCGCTGGCACGTTCAACATGCGTGACACCCGACAATGAGCCGCTTTGCACATCCTGCAACTCAACACCGAAGCCCTTGAGCACGCGGTTCAACCGCCCCAACTGCACCTGTGGCACCGCCACGTCTACGGAGAAACCGCTTTGGGCGAGGTCAAACGTGCCCGTCGCCGACGCCACAATCTCGCCACCCAGATCGACCTTCGTCTCACTGGATTCGATTCGAACCAGCTTGCGGTCGTTCAAGTGTGCATCCCATCGGATGCGAGCGTCTACTTTCGGAGCGTCGAAGGAATCACTCCCGCTCCGGTAGCGAACCTGTTGGCCCGATAGGTCACATGACAAATTGACGAGGTCGTGGGACGTTCGTTTCAATTCAATCTGCGAATTGATTTTCCCCGCAATCTCGTCAACGCCCCAATCGACCACTGGCGAAATCTTCGCGTGCAATTGATTCAAGTCGCCGGTGATCGACGCGGAGAGATTTTCAAAATCACCGCGCCCTTCCAACCGCGCGACGGCTACATCGACCAACGCCCGACGCACATCGAGGTCGCCACGATCGTTCGCCGAAACGTCCAACTCGATCGTGGCTGGGTCCCAACGAATGGGTCCGCTTGGTGTCGCGGCTGTCACATCGTGCAGCAATGCCGCCAACTTTACCACCGGTTGCTCACCGCCAGTCAGCGCCAACTCATGCACATCCAGCTGACCCTCTTCAAGAAACACATCCGACTTGAGATGAAGCAGTCCGGGAAACGCCTTCGACAGTACCGCAAGGTCCACACTGCCCGACAACTTCGCAGCCAGCATCGGCAATGCCAGAACCCGACCCGCCAACATCGCCTCGACATGCTCGCCGGCGGGAGACATCGACTCTGCTTCACGGTGCGGCCAATTGAATTCAGCATTTGCGATTCCGGCATCGCCCTCCAAATCGAACCGCCCCGATGCGTTCTCCCGGTCTACGGCGATCGAACCGGTGAGTCCCATCCGCCCCGATGGCAAACGATCCGCCCCTTCAATCGCGGCGGCTGATATGTCTGCAACCTGTATGTCGAGGTTCGAGGACAGCGTACCGTCGCGAATGTCGGCATCGACCTTGAGCATCACCTCACCCGACGCCCGATACGACGGCGGCAATGCGGCTGTCAGTCGTTGTAAGTCCAACGGCTTGTCCGAACTGATGCGAATGGTCCCAGCCGACTGCTCTGCGAGCGCAGGATCGGACAGGTCGCGCGTCAGCACGAGCGCATCGTCCACATCCGCATCAACGTGAATCGTGGCGCCATCTGGGGAGCGGGCATCCACCTTCGCTGCGAGCCGTCCGGAAGCCTCGAGCGTCACGTCGGCATTGATTCCGTCAATCACGTAGTCGATCGAATTGGTCTCTTCCGATGTCGCGGATGACGGGCCAACAATCGTTACCCGGCCATCGCGCAAAACGAGATTGATGGTGGGCAGCTTGATCTCAGATCGCTGCGAACCGGATTGGCTGGCAGTCGTCCGATCAACACTCGCTCCAGAAGTCTTGGACGCCCGCTCATCCGAAACCGTATCTTCCTCGACGTAGACAATGACCGAAGGCGATTCAATCTGAATGTTTTCGGGGATATCCAACCGTTGCAGCAAGCCCCACACGCCACCGGGGATCACAACCAATCCGCTGTTGATCCACTCGCGCCCCTGCGCGTCGGACATGGAAAAGTCTTCAACCTTACAGTCGTCAAACCACGACAGGCTTAGGCTGGAAAGATTGACCTTTCCACCAACCTTCTCGCCAATCCATGAAGTGGCGTAGTTTCTGGCTGGGCTTGTCGAAAGCAACGCGGGAGACGAAACGACCAATCCCGCGAGCAAGAAAAGCAGTAGTACGAACGCGATGGCGATCCGTCGAAACCAGCGTTTTTTCTTAACTGGTTTGGATTCGCCTTCTGACGCGTTGACGTTGGTATCGGAATGAACACTGTCTGATTTGGATGTGCCGTCGTTGGCCATCGTTTCCTCCACTCCCTTTGGCACGCACACTTCTTCAAAACAAAGAAGCCTGGCGCATGATTACAATGATCGTTGATGATCCCCCATCATCCGATCATAGTTGGGTGAAGCTTACCTGACCGCTCGAAGATGTTAAAGACGGGCGACATTGCGCCGGCAGGAGGGGCGAATTTAAAGAGAGCCTTTGGAGAATGAAGGGGCTGCATCCTCGAACCATCGCGAAAACACGCAACGCCACACGAATCGATTCGATCTAACTGCATGCACCATCAGTGTCGACGCTGACCCCAGCCCGCGACGCTTCGCATGAATTGCCGTACGTTTCGCCGTCGCAGCCGCACACCGGGTCGAAGATGTCTGGGCAGACGTCGGACATCAGCGCACATTCGCCGGATTGATCGCCTTGCCCACAGACGCCGTCTTCAAACTTGCAATACAAGTCATCCTGACAGGCAACGCCAGCCAACCCGCCGCAAAACTCGCCCACGCCCGCTCCTGGCCCAACGCATTCTCCATCCGATGCAACGCTCACGCCAGCCGCACTGGCTTCGCAGTCATTGCCATACGTCTCGCCATCGCAACCACACACCGGGGCGAACACCAGCGCACAATTTTCGGAAAATTCGGTACACACACCGGCATTGGAATCGCAGTCGCCTTCCGCACGTTTGCAAAACTCGTTCTCACCGCACAACCCGCCACAGGGCAGCAGGTCAATGAGAACTCCGCACCCGCTGAAGGCAAACGTGCAAGCACTGAGGGCAGCAAAGCTGAAGATTACGTAGTTCTTGGGCTTCATGGCACGATCGCCTTTCGGGTCGGTAAGATTTCCAGACGGATTGTAGACCGACCCAACTGTCTGGAAACAGGATTGCTTCAAACCGGTTGGTCGGTTTAGAATCTCCGGGATGGCCACCACTGAACCCACCGTCCTCTGCAAGACTCCGACACCTGGAAAGAAAGGTACGCGCATCGCCAAGTGGAAGTACGACTGCGTCCGAAAGGCCATCCGAAAGTGTACACCGAAGAACAAGGCTGGTATTGCTTTCAAGGACGTTCCAAAACTTGTCGAGAAGCAGCTGACCGCAGAGGAGCGCAAAACCCTCGGCTCAATCACGTGGTACACTGTGACCGTCAAACTCGACATGGAAGTATCCGGCGAACTGTCGCGAATTGCCAGCGTCAAACCACAGCACATCCGCCGCAACTAGGTTCCGATCCAAGACGCCCCCGATGTCGTTCGATTCGCCATATCGCCATGATGTTTAACGTTTGCACCAGTCCCGTCTGGCCCTACACTTTCGTGCATGACAACGCTCGTCACCATTGCCCTCGCCGGATCGTTTGGCTTGTCGATCCTATTGACTTTGATCGTCAGGCGGTGGGCGTTGCGCGCTGGCTTTGTCGATCGACCGGGCGGCCATAAACAGCATGAATCACCAATCGCTTTGGGCGGTGGGATCGCTATCTTCCTAGGTGCGACGCTTCCACTGATCGCAGGAGCGCTGGCGGCGCGTTGGATCGACCCATCCGCACCGCCCTCATGGCTGCCGGAATTCATCCTTCCGCATCTCGAAGGCATGGGAAGCAAACTGGGCACGCTGCTCTCGATCACCGCCGGCGCGTTTGTCTTGCACGTTCTCGGTTTGATCGACGATAGAAAACCACTCGGTCCGGGAATCAAACTCATCATTCAAACGATCGTCGCGTTGGCGATCGTGCTGATTTGCAAGGTCCGCGCCGTCGAGGCCATGGGGCCCATGATCTCGACATCGGTGACCGTGTTTTGGATCGTCTTTATCATCAATGCATTCAACTTTCTGG
>BQJS01000049.1 GCA_021604825.1 Phycisphaerae bacterium
GGTAATAATTCATTCCCCAAGACGTTCACCCAGGAGCGGATCAACCAGCCATAGCTCCTCAAGGCCTTCAGGGCACTCGAAACGCACGCTCCGCTCGGCAATTTTGCTAACAACGCACTCAGAGATGCCCTGCCCCTTGCGCAAGATGACACCGTCGACAACGGCACTTCGCGAGCCCTGCAATTCGAGTATGGCCGACAGAGTATGCTGCTGGGAAAAAGGGACCGCTGGGGGCGCCCCCGTTTTCTGTTCACCCTCAGTGGAATCAACCGGCGGATCGCTCAACTCCCGCATCGCCTTTTCGGTTGGCGCAAAAATATCGCGAGCGACGGTTTCCCATTCGGGCCCGTCGATTTCTCTCGGAAAATGCTGGATCGACAGGGCAGCGATTCCCTGTACGGTTTCCGAATCTGCCGACGCGTCAGCATCGGAGCGCGCCGTCGAATCTGACGCAGCGGCCTTCGCCGGACCATCGTCACCGGTTGCGACGTCGTACACTACCACGCACAAACCGACGCCCAGCACGGACAAATAAATTGTTTTCCGTTTCGCAGTCATGAACTACCTATGGTTGAACATCGCTCTCCGCTGTGGAACGCGCAGCAAAAAGGCTGACCACGAATTCGGCATTGTGGGGCCGAGTTTTTGAGTCCATTGAAGCTGGAGCGCCGAGAATCCGGAGCTTGGTCAGGTCCGCCCAGAATGGCTCAGACTCAAAATCACCCAGGAAAGCGAGAATGGCATCGAACCCAGATCGACACTTGATCCTGTAGTTCAATTCCAACAGTCCGGGATATTGTTTCTGGCCAATCGGATCAACATCCGACATTTCAATCTTGTTCGATTCAATCAATCGCGAAAGCGTATGAAGGTTGGCATCGACCGGGGCGGAAACTGGAAGAGCCCCTCGCTCGTCAACTTCAGCTTCGACACTTGCCAATTCAGCCGTCGAGCTGCGCAGGTTGTGCTCAACAGCGCGCAGCGATTGATTCAAGCTGGCGATTTCACTCTGCGCGCGATCGAAACGTCCGCTGGAATCAGGCAGATGGACAAACGTACTCCACAGCCCGGCGAAGACCATCCCCAAAACCAGAGCGCCACCAATCAGGTCATAGACAAGAAACGGACTTTTTTTCAGCGACGACTTCACCATGCACACTCCAAAACGAATCGAACCGCCGTCTTGTCGGCCAAAGGTTCGCGACCGGCTTTGACCAGTTCAACGCGACTGAATAACTCGCCGTCGCTAAGCGTCCCCATAAATGCGTAAAGATGCTCGTGCCCAAGAGCATATCCCGACAATCGCAAGCCCGTAGGACCAGCCAACTTAACGACGTCCGGCTTTCCGTCAGCAGTCGGATTGGCTGGAGCGCGTCGCGACACCGCTTTGGTCTGACCCTCCAGACTTTCCAATGACGTCAGCCAAACTTCTTCAGGCATCTTGGCCGTCAACGTCGTCAACAGGTTCTTCCAAGGTCGCTTGGATCGGAGGGCGTCCGCGCGAGACAAACGGTGCTGAAGATCAGTAACCGTCGTAAGGCTGTCTGCCAACCGGCTCTTGGTCGTCGCCAGGCGACTGCGAATTGGTTTAACTTGCTCCTCAAGAGAAGCGGCTCGCGCAGTCTTGAATACGTCAAACCCGATCGGAAAACTAAACGCCACCGCCACCACAACGGAAGCAGTCAACCACCGCCGTATGCGTGATGCGCGCTTCTGAGCGAAGACGTAAGAATCGGGCAGAACATTAACGCCAATCATGACTGCTCTCCTTGAGCAATCGCCAGTCCGATGGCGGCTGCGTATTCGGGCAGCGTACCCCGCACTTGATCGCGAACTTGCGAAAAATCGATCTGACCATGCCCTCCGTTGTCGTCCATACTCGGCACCAATACTTCAATCCCGAGTTTGCTCATCATCAGGCTGGCCAAGTTGTTCATGCTTGCCGCCCCGCCCACCAACAAGAGCGGACCGCACGGTCGATCGCTAAAGCACCGCATGACATACTTGTACGAGCGCTCAAGCTCTGCAATCACGCCAGTTAGTTCCTCGCGCAGCACGTTGTAAATCATTTCCGCGACAGGCCCGCCGGATTCGAACTCATCATCGCTTTTACGGCGCTGCTGTTTCGCTGAGCCGATTCCATGATCTCGTTTGTGACGTTCGGCGGCTTTATGGCTGATCGAAAGCGCTTCGGCGAGTTGATCGGTCCATGTCTGACCGCCCTTGTTGAAGCTTCGAACGAGAATCGGCACTTGTCCGGCGCATATGATCAACCGCGTCTGCCGCGCTCCCAGATCCAAGACTCCCCACACGTCCGTCTGAGACACCGGTCCGCGATACAATGATCCAAATCGAGCCAGCGCGCAAGGTGTCGCGTCCAAACGCAAGCATTGAAACCGCGCGCGATCGCAAATCGGAAGCAACGCCTCGAACGCCGCTGGCGAAGCGGCTACGCCGATTGCCGATGACGTCATCTGCCGACTCTCGGGAATTGGCCAATAGTCGATGGTGGCCGTCCCTTCCTCGAAACTCATGAGCCGCTCGACTTCCCACCGGGCGGCTTGCTTGGTCTGCGCAGCACTGATCGAATCAGGGAGCTCCATCGCATGCAACTCGACGTCGGGCGCAGACAAACCCATCACACAATCTCGCTTGCGAAACCCCATCTGGGCCAGCCAAGACCCGATCAGTTTCGCCGCCGATTGCGGATTCTTGTTGGTGTTCAAATCGTCAGGCAGTTGCAAGCACCCCATGCGGGTCACGATGTACTTGTCACCTGACCGTCGCAACTGCACGGCGCGCACGTTGCAATCTCCCACATCGATCCCAATGGGAGAAACGCGACCTCTGACCGCAACTTGTGGCACTCTAACACCCACCCGTAACAACCCCCTTAAACCGCAGACGTCATGTCAAACAGTGGCATGAACAGCGAAATCGCCACCGCACCGACGACCGCACCCATGATGATCAAGATCATCGGTTCGATGAGCTTGGTCGCCGTCCCCAATAACTCCGTGTTCTCTTCGTCGAGCACATCAGCCACGAAGCTGATTGATTCTCCCAACCGCCCGCTTTGCTCACCAGTACGAATCGCTTGCACAACCGACGGGCTAATCAGCTTAGACCGTTCAAGCGCACCACTGATGGATTCACCGCGCGTCACCGAGTCCTCAAGATTGTCATAGATGCCTTGAAACTGATCGTTGGCGGTTACCCCGCGAGCCAACTCGAGCGATTCGAGCAAACCCACCCGGGCTTCGAGCAACATGCCCAGAATCCGAAACGTTCCGCCTTGAATCAATCGCGACATCAGCCGGCCCAAGAAGGGAATCCGAGTTTGTGCATTCGCCAGAATCTGACGCCCAGCCTTCGTGCGCAGCAGGAACACGATTCCCGAAATAAACGCAGCCACCATCAGGACAATCACAATCCACTGCGATCGCAACGTGTTCGCCACCGTCATCATGAACTTCGTGGACCAAGGCAATTCAACACCCAGCGTGCTAAACATCCCCGCAAATCGAGGCACCACAAAAAACATCATCACCGCGAGAATCTTGACAGAAAGACCAAGCAACAATGTTGGGTATATCAGCGACCCGATGATCTTGTTACGCGTCGCCCGCTGCTTGACGATGATGTTGGCCAACCGTGTGAACATCTGAGGCAGCGTCGCGCTCGATTCGCCAGCAGCAACCACAGCGCAGTACGATGAGTTAAACGCATTCGGATGCTTGCGAAGAGCGTCCGTCAGCGGCATCCCTTGCTCAAGATCATCCTTGATGACATCGAGCATCGCTTTGTGGGCCGGGTTCTTCATCTGCGCCGAGACCGCGTTGATTGCGGGAACAAGCGCACTGCCCGATGTCAGCAACATGGCCATCTGCCGCGTGAACATCATCAACTGTTTGAGGGGCAAGGAATGCGAATCGTGCGAGCCCTTGTGTTTCGCGGCGTTGCCTTGAGACACTTCCACCGTTGCCGGCGCAACATGCGTCACAAAGAATCCCTGCCGCCGAAGCGTCTCAACGCCTTCCTTAAGAGACGGCGCTTGCACCGTATCGTGAACGTGCTGCCCCTTCTCGTTGATGGCTTCGTATACAAGATTCATACGACCGCCTCATCTGGCAACGCGCCCGAAGGATCACAAACCACCGCCCCTTCGGAACGGGTCACCCGCAGTACTTCTTCGAGGGTCGATTCACCGCGATCGACGACATCCAGTGCCTTCTCTCGCAGCGTCCGCCATCCGGTTTCAGCCAAGTACAGTCGAATGTCCGACTCGGATGCCTGGCGGTTGATCAGACGCTTCAACTCAGCGTCAATCACCATGACTTCGTAGATGCCAGCCCGTCCTCTGAACCCGGTGTTGTGGCATTCTCTGCAACCCTCACCTCGCTGGAACAGCTCGTTGGTCCGATGCCCCCATCCGACACTCTCAAGCAATTCGGGGGCTGGGTAATACGATGCGGCGCACGAACTGCAGATGCGCCGGGCCAACCGTTGTGCAACAAATCCGAGCGTCGCCGAACCGATCAGGTATGGCTCGATTCCCATGTCAGCCAACCGCATGATGCCACCGGGACAGTCGTTGGTGTGCAGCGTGCTAAGAACCATGTGACCGGTCAGCGCAGCTTGTACAGCCACCCGGGCGGTGTCTTCATCGCGAATCTCACCGACCATGATCACGTCGGGGTCCTGCCGCAAGACTGATCGCAGCGCCCGGGCAAACGACAGGCCCACCTCTGAATTCACTTGTATCTGATTGATCTGACCGAGCTGGTATTCGACCGGATCTTCGACCGTCACGATGTTGACAGCTTCATCTCGCAACAGATCGAGCGCCGAATACAACGTGGTGGTTTTTCCGCTACCGGTTGGACCCGTGACCAGCATCATCCCATAGGGACTGCGGATCATGGATTCGATCGCCACCAAATCCTCGTCCGCGACTCCCAGCTTCCCTAGTTCGAGGCTGAGGTTGCTCTTGTCGAGCACGCGCATCACGATTTTTTCACCGAGGACGGTGGGCATGCTCGACACGCGAAGGTCGATTTCGCGCCCGTCGGCTACCAGATGTACACGGCCCTCTTGCGGTAAGCGCTTTTCGGCGATGTCCATCCGCCCCACAACTTTGATGCGCGATACGATCGCCGCATGCATGCCCTTGGGCGGATTAAGCATCTCGCGCAACTGACCATCAATGCGGTAGCGCACGTGAGTCGTCCCGCGATCGGGTTCGATGTGAATGTCGCTCGCACCGTCACGAACCGCCGTCAAGATTGCAAGGTTCACCAGGTTGATGACCGGACTGCCATCGACCATTTTGTCGAGGTCGGTGACGGGCCCTTCGTCGATCGCTTCGCTTTCGGAAATGGTGACGTCTGACTCTTCGATCGACGCCAGGAATGCATCGACCGTCACCTCCGATGCCAGATACTTGCGCTGGTATTCGACGAGGTTGTCTTCATCCACGAGAACCGGACGAATCGTGCACCCCGTACTGTTGCTCAATCGGTCCAGCGTCGGGACAGACTGCGGGTCGACCATCGCAACGGTCAGCTCATCGTGTACCCGAAAGAGCGGCAGGACCTTGAGATGCTCAGCTTCTTCCTTTGGGACGGTTCGCGCCACCTTGGGGTCGATCAGACCGTGACGAAGGACGCAGCCTTTGACGCCCATCCGATCGGCCAACGAATGGACCAACGCCTGCGCAGACAATGAGCCCATGTCGACAAGCGCCTCACCGACGCGTTGCCCACTCGATTCCTGTTTCGCCAACGCCTGTTCAAGCTGTTCCTGACTAATCAGGCCTTGGGCGACCAGGTGCTCGCCCAGTCTGACTTCGGGTCCAATCATGAATTACAAAAAGCTCCGCACGGCATCCTGCAATGTGTCAAAATAGTCCACTTTTTTGGACTGTCCGGTGATCTCCAATGCTTCGCGACAGGTGGGCATGACAGCGGCGAGCCTCAATCGCCCACCGCGTCCTTTGAGATTGTCAGAAGTCTCTACGATTCCTTCGATTCCCCGACTGTCAATGTATGGCACTTTTTCCATGTTCAACACAAATCGAGGATTGGGAGAGTCCAGTTTTCCGGTCATCAGCGCGACCAACTCTTCCGCCTCATCGTCAACGATCGGACCACCCGGCGTCATCACATCGACCGTCCCCACACGTTTTTCGTCAATGCTCACGATGCATTCACCTCGCTGACTTCATCTGCACAAGCCAGCAAACCAACCCCCTGCTTGCGCGCTTCCGATACGATTAAAGAGGCCCGCGAAATAAGCGTTCCGAGCGGCGGTTGTCTTGTTCCGCTGCCTGCCAATCCACAGCGAACATTCAACTGATCCCCTGGATCACCCAACGATTTGATCATGGTTGCGATGTGGCCCTGGATCTCTTTGACGATCAAGCTTGCCAGTTCCGGTTCAACGCGCACCAACATGACAATAAACCGCGATCCATCGAAGAAGCCCGCGCAATCGTTTTCACGAATTCGTACTCGAAGGATTTCGCTGATGCGGCGAATGGCGTCCTTGGCAATCTCCCAACGACCGTGATCGTTCAGACGTCTCAGGCCTTCCACGTTGAAAGTCACGATCGCAACGGGTTCATTTTTGGCATAGGAATCAGACAGCGCGGCGTCTGCTGTGCCGAGAAACGCCTCTGGCGTAAGGACCCCGGCGACCGAATCCATATCGACAGCCAAACGACTCCGGCAAGCTTCGGTCAATGCCCCCCAGCACAGAGAAATCATGCCTTCCATCAAGCGAAGTCGGGTGCGGGTCGCGATCGAGGAATCCGTCAGCTCGCCCACTTGTATGACGCCGATCAGGCGGTCATGCTCCTGAATCGAAAAACACCACGCACACGATTCATCACTCAAGCCGGCCAACTCGTGAATGGAGTCGTTGGCTTGATCGTCCTTGTAGAAACTCTTGCCGCTCGTTGCGACGTATCCACGAATCCCCTGGCGAAGTGGCGGAAAGTCGTGTTCCTTCGGCGAGGTCTCGTGCATCGGGAGCAGTGTCGTATCGTCCGACGACAACAAGCGGTACGCCTTGATCTGCGAGGCACTACAGCACGCCAGCAACGTCGCCCGCACAAATTCCCCGAAATCGGGCCAAGGATCGGCGAGATCGCGATGCGACGACAACCACTGATCAAATTCGCGCGGAACAGCCACGATCGATCCGATCGGACCCAACGCACTCTCATTGGCTGCAACCGATTCACTGTGACCATCGGACGCGACCCAATCCGTCGGCGTAGATAGTCGCGATTCCGATTGAGACGAAAGCGCCAA
This sequence comes from Phycisphaerae bacterium, assembly GCA_021604825.1. Next base: position 7,317 of record BQJS01000049.1, read on the forward strand.
CTGTTGGGGCGCTTGGGAACGTCGATTCTGCGGCACCGCAAAAACAATGACAGCCAACATTCCCGCTGCAATCGCGACCGCAACTGCCCACGATTGCGTATCCATGCCCCCTGAAAGCGTGGCGTAGAAAACCCAAAAGGCGACGGTGGCCAATCCCAACACCCAGGCGCTGCCCCGGTGCAGGTATCGCGCCCCCAGCCCAGCCAACATCGCCAGCGGAATCCAGTACATTGAAAGTTGGAGACCCATCATTCGGCCCCCTTGGAAGTCAGCGTTTCTAGAGATAGTGTTTCGGAAGATGGCGGGGCAGTTCGATCAATCGCAGATGACAGCTCATGGCTAATCACCTTTCCGTCTGAATCGACAGAGAGGCGACCTTCGCTCAATTCGCGACGAATAAGCTGCTCGAAAACGGGAACCAGTTTCGGATCCCCAACCTTGCCGGCGTCCTCTCGCAGGATGGCCAGCGCTTTCTCGAACCCAAATGCTCCACGATAAGAACGGGTGGTGGTCAGCGCATCGAACACGTCGGCGACCAGAATGATTCGCGCGTCAAGCGGAATGTCTTCGCCAGCCAATCCATCGGGATAACCCCGACCGTCGAATCGTTCGTGGTGGTGGCGGACCCCGCCCAGCGCTTCGGACATCTGCGGGATCGCTTTGACAACATCGTAGCTTCGGACTGGGTGCTCTTTGATGTGCTCGAATTCTTCGTCCGTCAGCTTGCCGGGCTTCTTGAGCACATCGTCACGAATACCGATCTTGCCAACGTCATGAAGAAGTGCCGCCCATTCCAGCATCTGCAATCGGCTTCCTGATAGCCCGATCTCGTTCCCCAGAAGCTTTGCGAAATGCCCGACGCGGTTTGAGTGACCGGAGGTGTACTCGTCTTTTTGGTCAACCGCGCTGACCAGCGCTTTGACCGTGTCGATCGACAGATCGCGCAAGCGGTCGGCCAGTTCGTAATTTCGCAGCAAGTCGCCACACACCGACACAAGTGCGTCGATGAGACTCATATCGCTGGCATCGAAGTGACGCATCTTCCGGTCGTTAACGAAAACGATCGCGCAAACGAATCTCTCGCCCGCAAATACGGGGGCGGCCATGATCTCGGCAACATCCTCGGCGACGTCATCAAACACCTGAACAACAGCGCGGCGGTTATCGATGCATGAGGAAATCGTGTCTCCAAATTCGCCCGACCTCGCGGGCATGTTGGGCGTCCAGAACAACTTATCGCCTGTCGCTTGCTCAACCGAATACAACTTCATGCCCTGATATGAAATCCGCAACGAATCGCAGAAAAGACGAACAACGTCATCTTGGGTTTCTGCCGATGACAACCGGCTGATGACTTCAAAAATAATCCCCAGTTGCTCATAGGAACGGATCAGCTCATCAGCCAACCCCGTATGCTCACTGAACACGAGGTCAAGCTGACATTGAACCGACTCCAGCACCCGGTCAACCGTTTCATTGGTCGAAGGCAAGCAGCAGGCAACAGCCTCCCGCAAGCTCGCCAACTCTTCGTTGATTTTGATTTGCATTATCTGCGGCATTAGTAATCACCAACGGCACGACACCAAGAATCTCAGCGCTGCCTATCGTCCGGCTTCGCCAGCCTCTATGGCAGAATTCGCTTCTTTCAAGCGTTCTTCAATTTCGTTACTCAACCGCGACGGTGAAAACGGTTTGGGATGCACCGTCACTTTGAGAAGATTCAACTGCTCACCAATTTGGGCTTGATCGGTCCTGGCACTAAGCATCACAACCGGAATCTCCGACTTGAATTCCTCCCGAAGCCACCGCGCCAATTCGATGCCGTCGCAGTGGGGCATGTTGATGTCGCTGACGAGAAAGTCGACACCGCCGGCCGAAACCAACTCTTTTGCTTGCAAGCCGTTGTTGGCTTCCAACACGTTGTGCCCGTTTCGAGTAAGCCACATGGACATCAGTCGCATCACGTGTGCGTCATCTTCTGCAACCAGTATTGTGGCCATGAACCTACCCACCCTTCATCACTGCTATGCGCTAGAACCCTGAAGCGCGCTGGGACTCCTGTCCAACGCGAGCGTAAACGAAAAGGTTGATCCTTCGCCCTTCTTACTGACAAGCGTGATCTCACCGCCATGTTGACGAACGATTTCCTGCGCCGTCGTCAAACCGATGCCCGTCCCCGTCTCCGATAGCACATCTGGATCTTCCGCCCTTTGGAATTTCTCAAAGATTCGCCCGTGATCGGCTTGATCGATTCCGATCCCCGAATCTCGCACCGAGACCGTCAGGGCGTCGTTCTCCGATTTGCACGACATCACAACCTGCCCACCCTCCGGCGTATACTTCAGTGCGTTTCCAAGCAAGTTGTTGACCACAACCGCAAGCTTGTCGCGGTCACCACTGACCTTTTCTGACTTGGGCGGAAGCGTCAACTGCAAATCGATGTTCTTCGATTCAGCGATCCCTCGAACATCACGCACCGATTCGGACAGCAACTGGCACAAATCAACCCGGTCCATCACCAGTTGCATGGTCCCCACTTCAAGCTGCGAGATGCTGAGGATGTCTTCGATCAATCGCGAGAGTCGCCGCGTTTCCTTGGTGATCACGTTGTAGCATTCCGTAATAACCTGCGGATCATCAAACATGCCGCTGGATAGCGTCTCGGCGTAGGCGCGAATGTTCGTTAACGGCGTGCGCAATTCGTGAGTGACCTGCGAGACAAACTCCTCGCGGGCCTTGTCTGCCCGAACCTGCTGACTAACGTCCTGAATCATCGCGATCATGCGGCGCGAGTGTTGAGCCGTCTGCATGGAACTGATGCGGAGTGAATAAAAACTTCCGTCAGACAACTCGATTTGATTGTCCGACGAACCTTGCGCATCTCCGCGCTCGCCACACGCCCGAATCTGATCCGCAATCAAAACGGCATCGTCGGTCATCTCGACATCGGCACCCAATTGCCACGTCGATTCTTCATCCACAGACCACCCCATGACCCGACACGACATCGCGTTCGCGTAGATGACGGTCATCGACTCCGATACCAACAGAACCCCGGTCGGGACCAACCGCATCGCCTCCGCCAAGTCTCCGGCATTGGTCTTATCCAGGGCAGCCAACAACTCTGAAGATGCCGCGCTTCTGGATAGCTCTTCCTCATACTCTGCCGCCCGATCGATCAACCGATTCCAACCCTCAGCCAACGCATCGGGAGTTTGAACCAAACGCAACGACGCCAAATGGACGTCGCTGGATTGAGCCACTTGATCCAGTTGGTGGGCGATTTGTTTCACGCTGCGAAAGTGCTTCCGCAGACTGCCGTAAAGTAGCAAGAATGCTCCCGAACAAAGTAGCGCGACTGCCAACATTTGTATGGATGCCATCGAACCAGAAAATACGTCGCGCCCAAACCGCACTTCAACATAGCGTTCACCAATCTCGCCCATTGACTCAATCGGAGCCCGCACGGCAAGTCGTTCGCCGTCCTTGCCGGGCTTGTCTCGCATTAGCGTTTCAACGCCCTGCGGAACTTCCCTGGGATTCGTCTCAAGTCCGGGTACCGGAAAGTCCACTTCGGTGGGCAATGTCGATGCAACCACCGTATGGGCTTTGTCCAGAATTCGAACGCTGAGGCACCGGTGGTTCTGAGCAAACCGGTTCATTGTCGCCAAAGTCTTGCGATCGATACGAGGTCCGCTTAAATCAAGCTCGCCCGCTAGAAATGCGATCGATTGACCAAACGATCGTTCCGCGTTTCCCGAAATCGCGATCGACGATTGACGCTGCGAAAGAATTAGAAGCGCCCCGGGCGCAACCACGAACACGCCCACGAGCAGCATTCCGATCCGGCGCGGAACCTCCTCTGCATCCCAAAACATTCGAATTCGGTGCAACAATGATTGCATCAATCAATCCAAACCAATGTAAAATTCCGCGCGGCGGAACATCCCAAGCCAGCCCCAATAACGTGATTCGACAACTCGTATATCGTCCGCAAAAGGCCGAGGCATTGGACACAGCGGCATCAGAATCGCCCAAACGAACTCACCGCCGCGAGTGAGAAATTCGCAGCCAGGTTCATGTCCACTGAGGCATCACAATGACCGGTCTTATCGGTCCACGTATTAACGAGATGAATCAGGTTTTTGGTGGATGGTTCGACCAGAGCGTGTTGGCCCGATAACATGCGCATTGGCGCAACAGGAGATTCCGAAGACGAAGTACATCGCGCACCAACGGGCCCCGATTAAAAAAGGCGGGATGAATGAAACTGGGTGAAGCGCTTCAACTGAAAGACAAGGCCGTCATCGCAATGGTCCACGTCCGGGCCCTTCCGGGCACACCGTGTTCATCACTCGCGATTGACCAAATTGCCGAACAAGCCGTCACCGAAGCAAAAACACTCGCCGATGCTGGGTTCGACGCACTTATCGTTGAGAACATGCACGATCGCCCCTACCTGTTGCGCGATGTCGGACCAGAAATCACCGCTTCAATGACGCGAGTCGCCGTCGAGATCCGCCGCGCGATCGGCCTGCCGCTGGGCGTCCAAATCCTGGCGGGGGCAAATAACGCTGCAATGGCTGTCGCTAAGGCATCCGGTGCCCAGTTCATCCGCGCGGAAGGGTTCGTGTTTGCCCACGTTGCGGATGAAGGCATCATGACCGAAGCCGCTGCCGCCCAGTTGCTTCGATATCGCAAGCAAATAGGTGCCGAAGACATCGCGGTGATCGCGGACATCAAAAAGAAACATTCCAGCCATGCAATAACAGCCGACGTAGATCTCGAGGAAACCGCAAATGCAGCAGCCTTTTTCGGAGCAGACGGCGTGATCGTAACCGGCTCAGCCACCGCCCAGGCTGCCACCGTCGCCGACGTTTCGTGCGCCGCAAAATCAGGCCTGCCTGTGATCGTGGGAAGCGGATTGTCCCCTGCAAACCTGGCCGATTACTGGCCACATGCCGACGCGTTTATTGTGGGTTCAGCCCTCAAACACGATGGCGAATGGTCAAATTCACTGGATTCCGAGCGAATCACCGCATTCATGGACAAAACGCGCGATTTGCGGGAAGCTTGAATTCAAATTCTTGACCACCAAAGAAGTACCAAACGAGCCCCGTCGTGGCCGAAAATCACATCCTTGGTCCGATTCTGATGGACTCGAGTCACCCACGCACATGCTGATCCATCACAACGCTTGCCAATCACCGCGCTATTTACAGGTTGGACCCACAATTGCTCCGATAGACTCGACCGCGTTCTCAGTATCGAAAACGCTGTTTTTTGGGCCCACCGACCGCCTTTTTCCGACGACCGTGTACCGCAATAATTAATTCGTGTTTCGACAGAAATTCACAGCTCACCGACGCCAGGAATCTTACCCACTTTTCCACTCTATCTTCTTGACTCGGTATCGCCGATCTTGGTAAACTCCCGTAAGACGGAGCTGAGCTAGACCAGAGAGAGAGAACTAGTATCGTGATCGGACTGGGCGCAATGTGCGCGAGGTCTAATGACGATGTGGTTCTCTTTTTTTGTGGATGGGGAAGGCTGACATCAGGTTTTCAGCAGAATATCGGTTGAATCTGCTCTTCCGGACAGTCTTTGCTTCCAAGAAGTTTTTGATTTGTGTCTTAACGCGGTGCGTTTGTTTTTCGTGTCGCGCTCTCTTTGTGAATAAGTTGTTTGAAAGTTAACGAACTCTAGAGCTCTCTTAAAACAGGTAATTCTTTGAAGGAGGATGATTATGAAGAAGTGTCTCGTATGTGGCATTGCTGCGATTTTCTCAGCCAATGTCGCGATGGCCGACTACACCATTTTGCCGGCCGATCTGCCGGCAGACACTGCTGGCATTGGTAACCTTGCTGCAGGGCACCTGGAAGTGGATATCAACGGAGCCGTGATCCCTGCCGGAACGTACACCGGCTATTCGGTTTCCTTTGACTGGACCGATGCAACCAACGCTTGGTCAAACGAAGCAGTTGTCGCTTTTGCAGACAACGACCTTGCCAACTTCGTCGTGCAGTACAGTGGTGCCACCGCAGACAACGCTGCCGCCGACGGCAACCCAGTAACCTTGACTTACGATGGCTTCTTTGACGTTGCTTACGAAGGTGGCGACCCACTCTGGTTCATCTCTTGGGAAACCTACGCAGGCGCAAGCTTCAACTTGGCTAACGTTGCCATCACGTTGACCCAGGGCGCCCCTGTCTCGCCATTCGCTAGCCTTGCACTGCAGGGCGTGCTCAATGGCCCGGTTGACAGCGCTTCAGGCGATACGACCGGTGCAGCGGACCAGGTTGCAGGTGGAGCTGGCCCCGGAGCGGGTAGCGCCAACTACTTCTCGGGTGACCACACTTATCAGCTCAATTGGGGTGGTGGCGACATCAACATCGATTCGCTCTTCACCAATGCCAATGGCGACATTGATTTGTTCCTCTATGACGATACCCCCGGCGCAGGCTTGGTCGCTTCGGGAACATCAGTCGACGACAACGAGAATATCAATCTTGTTGGTCTCGCTGCAGGCACGTACTACATCGTCATCGACGGATGGCAAGGTGCAGAGAATGCCTATCAGTTGAATGTTACACCTGAGCCCGCATCAATCGCGCTTCTAGCGATGGGTGCTGCAGTCGTCGTGCGACGTCGTCGTCGCTAAGTTAGACAGACTGTTCGTAGTTAGATTTGTACTGCGATAGATCCGGGCGGGCCGATTCTGTGAACAACAGAGTCGGCTCGCTCTTTTTATGTACTTCCTGTGAGACCGAACGGGCGGAAATCTGAATTAGGGCAGGTGAGTTGACCCAACGGGCATATGTGTTGAGACGGGTTCGAACAGACACTTCACCAAATTAGAAAGCGGCTCACCGTTCTTCTTTTGAATGGTGCCACTTGCGAATACAATGGTTTCGGTGGAGTTGAAATGCCTGCCACAGTTGCAGGGAGTCTTAGCATACTGGCACAATGAACGGAATGTACCGTGTTCGCACGCTTCGGATAATTGACCATTTGGAATACACCACGATACACCTGTGGGAGACATTCATGAACGATCTACGATTTCGTTGCACATGGATAATTATCTCGCTCACAATCACAGGTTCATTCATGCAGCCTGTCCGAGCCGCTCAACTGAATTTCTCTGACCAAACCACGTCGGCAGGCATCAGTTCCGTCCATGCTGTTCCGGCAGGAGCCCCCTATCCGCCAATGATCGGTGGTGGAGCTGTTGGCGATTTCAACAATGACGGCTGGCAGGACCTATTCATTCTGTCAGGCGGAGTCACACCAGACAAACTCTACATCAACAATGGCGACGGAACGTTTACCGATCAGGCTGCCGCGTGGGGTGTCAACGTCATTCACCAAGGTGCGGGGGCATCTGTTGGTGATTATGACGGCAATGGCTGGGTCGATATTTATGCCACGAGCTACTGCCCCGCAGGATCAAGCCCTGGTCCCGGGTATCATCGCCTCTATCGAAACAACGGCGACGGCACATTCACGGAAACCGCAACCCAGGCTGGCGTCAACTTTGCTGCCTCAATCCCGGACGGATTCGGCTCCGCATTTGGCGATTACGATCTCGATGGCGACCTCGATTTGGCGATGACAGGCTGGTCATTTCAAGCCGGTGGAACCCGATTGTTTCGAAACAATGGCGACGGCACATTCACGAACGCCACGGCCGATCTGAATTACGACATGACTCTCGTTCGCGGTTTCTCAGTTCGATTCACGGACATGGATAAAGATCGCTATCCCGAACTGCTACTTGTTGCGGATTTCAGCACCAGCCGATACCTGGGCAATAATCGTGACGGCACATTCGCCGACCTGACCGACCGCGCCGATACAGGATACGACAGCGCAGGAATGGGCACGACCACCGGCGACTTCGACGGCGACGGTTACATCGACTGGTTCGTCACGTCCGTGTATGCCGGAAGCAACCCCCAAACGCGCGGCAACATGCTTTACATGAATGTCGGCGACGGAACGCACAGGTACATCGAAGTTAGCGAGCAAGTTGGAGTCTCTGACGGCGCGTGGGGATGGGGAACGGTCGCAGTCGATTTTAACCATGACACCCATCTTGATATTGGCGAAACGAATGGGTATAGCTGGCCACCTTGGCCGAACCAATTGAACCGCTTATACATGAACAATGGGGATGGCACGTTCACCGACATGGCGACATCGACAGGCTTTACTTTTTCTGGGCAGGGGCGCGGACTGGCTAATTTAGACTACGATAATGATGGCGATCAAGACACCGTTATCTTTCCAAACCAGGAAGCAATTCGCCTCTACAGAAACGACCTCTCGGGTCCCGATACCAATTGGCTGCGAATCTTTTTGGATACCCAGGGTGACCCAAGCCTCGCCCCGAATGGATATGGCACCCGCGTGGTCATCACCGCAGACGGCAAGACCCAGGTTCGGTATCTGGATGCAGGGTGCAATTACCTCGCTGTGAGCGAGCAATCTGTGCATTTCGGACTCGGAGCGTCCACACAGGCCGACATTCGGGTCGAGTGGTCGGATGGCACGGTTACAGGAGTCCAATCGGTCGGCACCAATCAGACCCTGACCATCGCGAGCGGCGCATCTCGCGGACCAACGGGCGATCTTGATGGAAACGGCCTCGTGGACCTTGACGACATTGAGCGGATTGCAGAGTGTACGACCGGACCGGGCGGGCACATTTATACGGGGTGTACCCCTGCCGATTGGAACTCTGACGGTGATGCCGACCTGGAAGACTACGCAATTTGGCAACAGGTTATTGGCGCTGGCGATCCGTAACCTCTGGCACGACGAGCATCTCAGACATCGATCGGAAGCATCTGATGAGTCGGCGCAAGCGCAATTGCTCCTTGGATCTACTCGATTCTGCCATCATAACACAATGACCATGGTCGCGAACCGCAAGGGAGAACAGAATTGACATTAAGTCGTGCGCTATCCGATCGCGAGCGGTCGTACAGGAAGCCTGGCGGCGTTGCACCTAAGGTCGTTCTGCCCATCATGATTCTGGCGATTGGAGCCGTGATTGGTTTCTGGATTCGAAAGGATTCATCCAAAGCGATTGCAGAAAAACCCAATCTCATATTGATCACAATGGACACTACACGGGCGGATCATATCGGAAGTCATGGCCACCCCGCGCGCGTCACACCGCACATTGACCAGATAGCACGAGAAGGAGTCTTGTTCGAACAATGCATGTCGTCAGCGCCAAGCACGTTGCCGTCACACTCGTCGATCATGACGAGTTTGCACCCCTTTGTGCACGGGGCTCGTGACAACATTGGATACCGACTCAGCGAAAGCAACACGACATTGGCCGAGGTTCTTCGTGATCATGGATATGTTACTGGGGCTTTTGTTTCGGCACTGCCGCTAGTCAGACGATCCGGGATTGGTCAAGGGTTCTCAACCTACGAGGACTCCGGCGAGGAGCACGAGTTGCTCGGTGGGCCCAATTGCGATCGGGCAATACGATGGCTAAGAGACCGTGCAAGCGATCAGTTCTTTGCATGGGTACATTTTTACGACCCGCATTTTCCGTATGCCGCACCTTCAGATTTCGACTCGACCGCGCCGAACGCCTACCTTCGCGAAATCGCATATATGGACTCCCAAATCGGTCGGCTTATGGCAGAGCTTAAACTGCTTAACATTTACGATAATACAATCGTCGTTCTAGTCGCGGATCACGGTGAAGGTCTAAATCAGCATAACGAATCAACGCACTGTTACTTCATCTATAACACAACCATTCACGTCCCTATGATCCTGTGCGCCCCCGAGTCGATCACTCCGAATAAACGAATTCGAATACCTGTCCAAACAGTCGACCTAGCTCCCACCCTCCTGGATTTGATCAATCTACCGCCATTGCCGGTGAGTCAGGGCACGAGCCTGGTTTCGTTGCTTTCCGGAAATAAGAAAGACGCTGGTACACGAGCATACGCAGAAACGATTGCTGGCTACCAGACGCTAGGCACATCAATCATACGCTCATTACGGGTAGGCAAGTGGAAGTACATCCATTCGCCTCGCGCAGAACTCTATGATTTGGCTGTCGACCCGGGCGAGTTGAACAATCTTGCAGAGAAGAATCCTGACCAATTGCAGTTCATGCGGGAAGAGCTGCGCGGACTGATCGCAGAATCACCGCAAATTGAAGAGGCAGGAGACCAATCCATAAACATGAGCGCCCAAGACCTGGCTCGCCTTGAGAGCCTTGGCTATGTCGGCGGCGATCAGATCAGCCTTCCTGCGTCTGAAACGGAGATGGATCTTTTTGAACCTACTGGGCCTGACCCAAAAGACTTTGCCGGTGATATTGAGATTCTTGGCGAAGCGCAGCAACAACTTCTGGGCCGAAAGTTCCGCGAGGCTGAAGCATCATTCAAGGCGTTGTCCGAGCGACTTCCCGATGTTCTTGACTTACGAAAGAAACATGCCCGCGCCATCATGATGCAAAACCGTTTTGAAGATGCCCTTGCAATCTACGAACCTCTCGCTGCAGATTATCCCGATGATGCCAGCGTTCGATATGGGTACGGTAAGCTGTTGAGCAAGTTGGGCCAGCGCAAAAAGGCCATCACGCAATTTATTGCCACGGTGCAGCTGGATCCCGAGCATTCGGGGGCGTGTCACGATCTGGCGATCGCACTACGCGACGAGGGACACACAGAGGAAGCTGAGAAATACTTCCGCCAAGCGATACGCGTTCGACCGACCTACACTCGTGCATACATCAATCTCGCCCGGCTATTTCTGGGACAAGAGCAATACGATGAGGCAATCAAGGTATTTAGAAGTGCAGTAGAGGTATCCCCCGACGATCCGGAGTTGCACGCTTCCGTGGCGTTCGCCCTGATGAAGGCGGGCCAATTGGAAGACGCGCAGGTCGAAGCGGAAGCCGCCCTTACGCTGGATGCGACTCATAAACCCGCCCAGCGCATCATCGCCGAAATTCAGAAAACCAAGAAAACGCAATCAACAAAAGACGACTGACACTCAATTGACCGCCTGCGTGAACGCAGCGTAATCAACCAGATCAACAGCTCCGTTTCCGTCCATGTCGATGATTTCGCAACCGGGCTGGATGCTGCCGACCACCGGGCCGTCAATGCAATTGGAAACAGCATTGAGATCGTCCGCATCACGATCGCCATCGCCGTCGACATCACCCATCCGTTCGGGCGGCCAAAGTGTCCAAGTGTTATTCACTGGGTAGTTCGACAGTGTTCGTGTCACCAGACCGGGCCACGACACGGTGATTTGATCGATCGAAGTTGCGGTATCCACGCCGAAATGCATGATGTACTGGTTTGTTGATTTGAAGTTGGAACCGCCGGTCATCTCATGCATCTGGGTTACTGATCCGGTCACCACATCAACCTGTGCACCCACCGCATGCGTGTTGGCTCCGCGACCAGCGATCCTGAATTTTACCCAGTTTCGATTGGTTCCTTCGTTGTTGATGTAAACGCGCAGCGGAGCCTCGTCTGTTTGAACAACCAAGTCCACGTCTCCGTCATCATCAATGTCACCGATGGAAAGACAGTAAGAATCTCCTGGGTCGTCCAAACCAAGCGCCGGGGCAATGTCGGTCGCTTGGCCCACTCCCGAGTACTCGTAGAATCGATTGGGGGCGGTTGTATTGTTGATGTACAACTCGAGCCAGCCATCGTTGTCATAGTCTATGAACGTCGTACCCCAACCCGTCACAAAAGACCCCACGCCATACGATGCCGTCGCATCGACAAATGTTCCGTCGCCAGCGTTCATTAGGAGCACGTTACCGGGCGGCGTATTGGTCACGTAAATATCGGAATACCCGTTGCGGTCCAGATCACCGAGCGCAATGCCCATGCAATCGACATCGGCTTGCGTGTTGCTTGAAGCAGTTACGTCAACAAACGTCCCTCCATCGTTTCTGAACAAATGGTTGAACAGGACAGGCCCCGTTCCATGATCGTTTCCCATGTAGAAGTCGGCATCGCCATCACGATCGTAGTCGAAAAACCGGACAGTCAGCGTTGGATCTCCGCTCTGGCCAATACCCAGCGTCTCGCCAACAGGCTGAAAAGTTCCATCTTGATTGTTGATGTACAGCTCGCTGGGGAGCGGGGAAGTCCATGGAAATGTTCGATTACCCATGTACAGGTCGAGCCATCCGTCGCCATTAACATCTCCCCAGCCACTACCTTGCCCCGCACCCATATCACCCACGCCTGAAACTGCCGTGACGTCGGTAAACTGCAAATTGCCATCGTTTCGATAAAGCACATTGGGAAACAAACTGCAGGACATAAAAAGATCCAAGTCGCCGTCGGCATCGTAATCAACAACGGTCAAGCCCGATGCATCAGGAATTCTATCAATGCCACTGGCGTTTGTTCGATCAGTGAAGTGTCCGGTCCCATCGTTTTCAAAAATACCTACAGCGCCGGTCATTTCCCCTAGACAAACAATGTCGGGATCCAAATCGTTATCCAGATCAACCAAGGCAACGCCGGATCCGTACCTGGACTGGCCGGGAACCGTAGAAGCAGAATCACCTACTAAGTAAACAACACCCCGGGACGCGGCTTCGTCCGTGAACGCTGCGGGAGTACCGGCCATTGCGGAATCCGGACTACCACCAAGCGCCACGGACAATAAGGCCATGACGACCGCCATGGGAGCAGAAATCCGTACCGACATATCGTTTCCTTTCGTCGATGATTCGTCGACGCTATTGATCGACCAAAGCCACACAAACCTTGCGCATGCGACCCCGCGCATCCATCCTCGGAGAACAATAGCGCCAATGCAGCCAGCATTCCCAAGAATCACATCTATAGAATCTTCGCCCGAGAACCCCTGAACCCTAAACACCCTGTTGCTCATCCTACCAAATCAAGCATGTTGGAAACAAGTCGGAATCACCATATTTGCGGGGTTCAGGCTGGTCGAAAATTGCGCCTGGATTCTATAAAGCATTTAAAGAAAATAGGTTAGAAGAATGCCCCCGGTCATGATTCATCAAATCTTCGGGGCTGTAGACGCTTCGGCGCTGTGATCCAGCACATCTTGGACACAAAACCGTCTCAGCTCCATCTACGACCACCTCCAGAAAACGGAACGTCATCCGTGCCGGACAATTGATATACACCTGACAGCCTCACTGGCGCGGTATTCCAGCTGTCAGGTGTCGGATGAATCCCGATCTACTCGATGCCCTTGACCTCGATACGCTTGGGCATGACCGCTTGTGCTTTGGGCAGCACGATGGTCAAGACGCCATTCTTAAGCGTCGCATTGACGCTATCTGAGTCGGTCTCTGTGGGCAGCTGAATAACGCGTCGGAATTCGCTGGCTCCGCGCTCGTTGCAATACTGAACCACGTTCTCGGACTCACGGGCTGGCCGCTTTCCAGCGACCGTCAGCGTGTTGTCTTCAACCGTCACTTCGATTTGATTCAACTCCAAGCCAGGGACATCAACCTCAACAAAAAGCTTGTCGCTTTCTTCCCACACGTCCAGCGCACCAAGTCCACGGGCGCTAAGACCCAAGCGCTGAATCCCCTCGGCGCCACCATCAATCAAACCGCCAAAAGCACGGTCCACACTGTCGCGAATTGACGACAACGGATCGATTCCAATCATTCGACGAGTCAACATTGGAGTACCTCTCTTTCTACGCATTCCATTTCAACCAATCCCGCATTGGCTCCACCGCCAGAAGCAGGCATCGTTTCAAATTGCCCCACATTGAGGGCACTGCCCAAAGTAATGCAGACACCGTGCCACTCAAAAATCGCTATTTGAGAGCTTAAAATGAGGGTTCTGCTCCCGAATCCCTGACAAAATGACAGCCGTGGCAGGCAGTCGCGATCGGTTCAGAGCCTCATTGACGAGGGTCGGAAGGGCGGCTAGATTCGATATTCGTCGTCGCATCGGTGCCGTCGTCGCAGAACAACTCAACATCTTCCGGAGGCAAAGTTATGGGTCTCGTCAATCCGCTGAACTTAAAGCAATGGGTCGAAGAAAACCGTCATCTACTCAAGCCACCGGTTGGCAACAAATGCATCTGGCAGAATGAAGACTTCATCATCATGGTGGTGGGCGGCCCCAATGCTCGGAAGGATTACCACGTCAATGAGACCAGCGAGTTCTTCTACCAAATTGAAGGCGACATGATCCTGGGCATCATCAACCCGGAAACAAAGAAACCCGAAGAAGTCATCATCCGCGAAGGGGAAATCTACCTGCTGCCCCCCAAAGTGCCGCACAGTCCGCGCCGACCAGCCAACACCGTCGGGGTCGTCGTAGAAATGGCTCGCGCCGAGGGGATGATCGACAAACTCCAATGGTACTCAGACGACACAAACGAACTCGTCCATGAAGCCGAGTTCCGCCTCGAAAACATCGCCGAGGATCTCAAGAATATCATGGAGGAATTCTGGTCCAACGAAGAACTGCGGACGTGTAAGTCGACCGGCAGCGTCATCACCCCGCCAACAGAAACTCAGCCACCGCCCAAGGCATAGGTGAATCAGGCGAAGTCCGTCAATTTATCGTCGAAACCTTTCGATGTGCCACGGCTTTGTGTGCCGTGCTTTCGGAATGTCACCGCGCTCCGGCACTGCTCACAGAGCAGTGGCACGACTTCGCAGCTTGATATTGGTGTTATTCGCTGGGGCTTGCTTTGGCTTGCACCGACACCGTTGTTGACACGGTGAACTCGCGCCCCGTCAGCCAATCCAGAAACACAACGCGGACGTGAACCTCGGGCGGGATGCGACCGATCGACTCCGGAAACGGAATCTTGAATGAATAGTGGTTGGTCAGGAAGCCGCCGTACCAACTCTTCTTGACGACTGCGGGATCGTCATATTCCATCGTTGCGATGGCCCTGGGCGATCCGACATCGGTTAGATCGGTCAGCTGAATCGTGATTGCACCCGCCGCTTTGATCACATCGCCTGCCGCATCCACCGGTTGAACGTAAACGACAACGCCATCGTCGCCTGGGCTTCCATCAAGATCAATTCCGCCGCTACGACTGGGTATCTGGATCCGATCAACGACAAACAAATCTTCAACGTCCACGGTGGCTAGGCGCGGTTGATTCTTAATCTGGGCGGTTAATTCGGCGCATCGCGCGTCGCATTCAAACTTCTCTTGTTCGCACGTTTTCAAATCCAACTTGTGCTGATCGATTTCTTGCTGAAGCTGTTTGATCGTACCCGGTGAATCGAAGCATCCGCCCGTTAACAGGACTGCAAGAAGCGAGAGACCTACCGCTCGACGCGGGATTGTTCGCAACGAACTTTCGCGATGGGCTTCGGAATGCATTGGATACTCTTCGCGCGTATCGAGATAGGTCTGTCGATTACCAATCACGCTGACTAGGTTGCCGACACGCCGCCCATTTTGCAAAGCTTTTTCCACCAGGCGGGTTTCACCGGCATCGCCGACAAACGCGAAATCGTGACCAAGTGAAACTCCGCGAATCCCGGATCAGCTTTGACTGCAGCCAGCGTCACGGGGTTGGGCACCGCTTTGACGGCTTTGATATCAACGACGGCGCGCTTTTCGTCATCCAACTCCGGATCGGGATAAGGCCCCCGCACAACCGATGCGATCCCGGCGATATGCTTGTCCTTTCCGGTGTGATAGACGAACACGCTGTCGCCCTTCTTGACGTTGCGCATGTGCATCAGCGCCGTGTTGTTGCCGACACCATCCCACACCGTCTTCCTGTCGCGTACAAGATCATCAAACGAATAATCGTTTGGTTCAGTTTTGAAGAGCCAGTATTGCATCGACCGTCAACTACTCCGCGATCTTGCTGGACTTCAGATATTCCATGATCGACTCGCGCCAGTGTTCGATGGTATCGACTGGCCCAATTGCCTTCACAAAGTGGGGACCATTGGGATGCTCAATGACAGCCGCAATCATCCGGACTGTTCCACTCCCGGGCATCATCGTTCCGGTCATGTCCGCGACCGAAATCTTCACGCCGTCTTTTTCCCAAGTATCAACCTTCGCTTTGTCCTTGGTCGAACTTCCGTCGGGCTGACTGACCTGATCAAACCACCGATTCAACTGCGCTTGCACCGGAATGTTTCGCATTCCCGGAAAGTGTGTCAGGCGGACGATGCCATCTTCCTTGTCGCCTTCGACCTTCTCGAGCGTGAAAACTGCGAGCGGGCCAGCCACGCGAAACCCGGAGTTGCTTGCTGCGGGCGGTTCGGTCGCCTGCCAACCTTCCGGCGCCGTTAACTTCAGACCGGCCGAACCTTCGACGGCTTTTTCAATTTTCTTGTTGCCGGCTTTCGCTTTGGGCATGCCACCATCGATGGGCGGGTGACCGGGAGGCAATTCGTTGCTTTGTCCCGGCACAAGCGGAGGAGCCTTCTGCGACTTTTGAACTGGCTGAGTTGGCTTGGTTTTCGCAAGCGGCGCGACGGGCGGGACTTCGGGCGCAGCCTTTTCTTCCTTTTTACAACCAACCAACACGAATGCTGCTGCAACGCAGCCCATAGCCAGGAATTTAGCAAACGTCTTCATACAGAAACTCCTCAAATAGAATAGATGCGCGGGCGTGTTGCGCGTCGAGCTCTCGAAATCAAAGTCTTGAAGCGATGGCCTCACCAATCTGAGCCGGGGATTCCGCGACGGCGATACCCGCCGCCTTCATCGCGTCGATTTTTCCGTCGGCTGTCCCTTCGCCACCGCTGATGATTGCACCGGCGTGGCCCATGCGTTTTCCGGGAGGCGCAGTCCGACCCGCAATGAAACCAGCCACCGGTTTCTTGATGTTGGCTTTGACAAAGTCGGCAGCGTTCTCTTCATCTGTTCCGCCGATCTCGCCAATCATGATCATGCCGTGCGTGTCGTCGTCTTCCTCAAACATCGAAAGCAACTCGATGAAATTCAGTCCCTTCACCGGATCACCACCGATACCGACACAAGTGGTTTGCGAGATGCCGCGCGAGCTGCACTGCCAGACGGCTTCGTAAGTCAACGTCCCACTTCGCGAAATGATGCCGACGTTCTTGTTACCGTTCTTCGGCGGCATGTGAATGTAACCGGGCATGATGCCGATCTTGCACTCACCGGGCGTGATCACACCGGGGCAATTCGGCCCGATCATCATGACGCCGCGATCGTCGAGATACTTGCGGGCTTTGACCATATCGAGCGCCGGAATGCCTTCGGTGATCACCACCACCAAACGAATCCCCGCGTCGGCCGCCTCCATCGTCGCGTCGGCAGCGAATGGCGGCGGCAC
>BQJS01000050.1 GCA_021604825.1 Phycisphaerae bacterium
CGGGAATCAAGTCGCGTAACGGACCAGCGACAAAGAGATCTTCCTGCCAACGCGATTGAGAACCCAGCATGCCACGCCTCCTTGCTGGTACCATTCAAATTAATGAACAACGTGCATGCAAGGGTTTTTCAACAGCCCCACGGTCCGATCTTTTTTCGTGCGGTAATTCAGTCGTTCGCCAGCAGCCGCTTCCGTAAGTTTTCCATGTCACGACTCCGCTTACGAAGTTCGATCCGGCGCAACGTCTCCGGTCTATCGGCTAACGATTCTCCCAGCAATTTGATCCCGCAGTCCAACGTCTTAATCGCGCCGGCTTTGTCGCCTTCGACCATTTGGATGGCCGCTAGCGTCGTCACCCGTGTGTCCACGTTCAGGCCAATATCGAACCAGTCCTGTTTGTTGTGAGATTCGAGCGCCTTGCGAAGCTCAGGCAGCTTGGCGTAACGCTCGATGAACGGCATTGCATATGATCTCAACTCGCCCAGGACCGCCTCCCGCGAACTCTCAAGTTCCTCGGCGTTCGAGAATTTCCACTCGACAAAGTTTTTGTCCTCATGTAGGAGGTGGATGGGCATGATGGTGGTCGGATTAGCAACAGACTCGTCCTTATCGTCAAGCCATCGCGCCAACGACTCGTAACGCAAAGTGACCCAAATCGTGAAGACACCTAACCCATGGGCGGAGAAGCGCAACGGGAACGACAGGATTGCGGTCGCATCGTGCTCCGGACGACCGTACCTTCCGTCCGTTATGCGACTAAAGCCGAGCGATGAGACTACGCGGGACAAGAACCCATTCAGGAGTTGTTCAGCCTGATTTGGTGTCATTGATTTTCCGGCCTCCAAAGGATCTTGCTGGTGCCCGCGATCCGAAGTCCTTGGTCCTTTCCAATTGCCACTGCGCCGTTCTCGTTGATCCATCGGTCGGCGGCAAACTGCTGGCGTGACCGTCGTAGTACTCGTACGCGGTCACCGATTCGGTCAGGCACGCCTCAGATTCTCGCTTTCGAGGGATGACGGTCGTCCGGGAAAGATATAGAGCGCACTCAGCGGGAGGAAGCATAGCCCTACCACGACCATTCCACCTGCACGCCATAGACAAATTTGTCGTATGTAAACGGTGACGACCGATCGCTCAACACGACGTTCGACTCTGCATCGGTCCATCGAATCAATCCGCGAAGCACCACGCGCCCGTCGTCGGGATCGTCGAGCAGCGTTTGCGAAAGCGTGAATCCGTAATCGGTGATCAAGTCGTCGCGCACGTTTCGCCGCCGATCGAACGAGCTCTTGTTGCGGTAGTCGGCGATCTGCCAGTGGGCGTCGAATCGAAAGCGCAGTTCGCGATCGGGCAGAATTAGAAATTGATCCGGCGACTTTGGATTCACCAAAGGCATATCGAGCGCCACCAGAAAATCGTGCGTCTTGCGATCGAATTCTTCCCCTTCGGTCGAGATGCTTCCATATTGATAACCGGTCGATACGTCCCACACCCACGGGAATTCCGCGATGGGTTGAACCTTGAAACTCTGCTCCACGCCCACGTAATGAGCCAACCCGTCGCGATCCAGGTCCGGATCGGTTTCGAACAGAAAGTCTCGCGTTTCGAGGCGATAAAAAATCTGTGTCGCGTCCGGCACGATCATTTCGCCCGGGAGCAGCCAGCGATAACGCAGCGAAGTTGAGATGGCATGATTCGAAAGGAACGATTCGTTGTTCAACAAGGTGACGTCGTAGTCGTATCGAAGCGTCGCCTCCCAGTGTTCATCGAAGCGCCGCGAATAGCGCAGGTATGCGCCATACGCCTGAAGATCGAATTGCTCGATCTCAAAGTTGCGGGTTTGCAGCGTTCGGAACCCGCCCGCCAGCGTGTGTTCCCTGGTGGCGATGAGCGCGAAATCGATCTGGGCGGCTGCGTCGAAAACACCGTTGCCCAAACCGGCGATCGCACCAAGGTCGCTGGTCCCGCCGCCGAGAAAGCTGACGTTGGTGTCGTATCCCAAGCCCATCGTCAGCGACGCATTGAACACGTTCCGCCGCGCCCGCGCTCGGTCGCTGCGAATGAGTTGGCGAAGTTCGGGGTCGTCACCCAAGGTGTCGAGCGCGGCGTGGGCTTGGTCAAACGAGCGGAGGGCGTCGTAGAAGTCCCCGCAGCCAGTCTGGGCACACGCGCGATAGTAATGCATCCAGGGGTTGTCAGGCTCAGCCGCTTCAACTTCACTCAGTCGCGCGAGGGCTTCTTCAAACTGCCCCATGCGAACATGAATCGCTGCGGCTTCGAGCGCTTGAAGCGTTGTGTTCTGATCGTCTGCGCGAACCGCTTGCGCAAGTACGCACAGAACCGCTGCGACAAAAGTGATGGATCGGTATTGCCCGTCAAACATAGGTGAGCAGTATAGCGTCACACGCTTGCCCACCAAGCGATTGTTCAAATATCCGCTGTACCGCCATGTCTGAGGTCAGCCGAGCACCGGATCAAACGTTCTTATTGATCACATAGAGCATGTCACCGCCGCGGCTCATGAGGAGGGTTAGCTTCCAGCGCAATTCGACGTTGCGGCGGGTGAGGCTTTCGGTCTCGACGGAGATGGTTCCGTTGTTTGCGTGGACTCCGATCATCGCCGAGATTTCAGCCGGTGTGAGAAAGCTGATTACGACGTTGCCGGCTTCGAAGTATTTCCAGTTGAATTTGGCACGGTTGGCTAGTTTGGAAAGGTGATACACCGCCCGTGAGAACGGTTTCACCAGATTGACCTGCTCTTCAAAGATCAGGTATCCGCCGGGTTTGGTGATGCGGATGAGTTCGGCGATGGCTTTGCGCTGCAGGGTCAGCGTTGCGGAGATGCTGTCAGCCACCAGGTGATGGATGATGTGGCGGCATGTCACGATGTCGAACGAGCCGGACGGCAGATCGTTGTCGATGATGGAGCCGTGCTGAAACTGGATGCTCGGGTGGGCCATCCTGTCGGCATAGGCGTCGTTGACTTCGAATACGGTGGCGTCGATCGGATACGAACTGTGTTCGCGGAGTTTCTGAAGCAACACGCCCGTTGCACCGCCGACGTCGCAGATGCTCATGTTGGGGCGGTCGATGACGGAGAGGATCGAATCGACGAGTCGGGATCGAAGCACCGATCGTTCGTAGTCCATGAAACGATCGGGATCGAGCGTCTCAGTGGGGTCAAGTTGTACGGCTTGCTGGGTGTGTCCCACGCGAATTCTCCCATGCTGAAATCGTTGGGATTCCCAGCCCAACATTCAGCAAAACAAAGTCATCTAACGCATTACGTTTCACACACCCAAGGCAGATACTAACGCAATTAGGTGACGATGTTCAAACATCATTTGGCAGGTTTGAATTCTTAAGAATTGCTGATCACCACGGACAAGAATTGGAAGCATAAAGGTTATCAGACGCATCGTTTGGAAGCGTGTTTGTTGTCGCAATAGACGTCGTTCGTGAATCGACAACGTTATCCACAAACAGCGTTCAATGGGTTGCCAAGCGAGGGCAAGCGCCTTGCGCGGAACATCGCATGTTGGCCTCAAAACCCTTGAATCGTAGACTCAAAACTCAATCGAACGTATCTGATATTGGCCGGATTAAGAGAGCAAATACCGTGTGCGACTACAACACCCGTTATCGTTTTTACCACCGAATCGGCGTCACATTTTGCGGCTTGTCGATTGTGATGTGCGCGACTGTTGGCTGCATCAATTCGAGCGATGGTGGCAGCAATGCGACGGCATTCAGCGATCTGCTGGATGATCTTGTCTCCAACTCTCCGACAACTTCTGACAACAATGGAAATGAACCGACAAGCGACGATACAGGTGGTGCGGGGGCGGGTGATGCGGACTCGGGCGCGGGCGACATACACAGTGCGGCTGAGGCCTTGGTTCTTGAGTTGGTCAATGAGGAGCGGGCCAAGGGTGCAGACTGCGGTAGCGCCGGGAGTTTCGAGCCAGCCGGTCCACTGACGGCCAACGGAGTGTTGGCCGAAATCGCCCGAGCCCACTCGAGCGACATGGCCGAGCGCAACTTCTTCGATCACACCAACCCGGATGGCGACGGACCCGGCGAAAGGATCGAAGCTTCGACCTATGAATGGTCCACCTGGGGCGAGAACATAGCGGCTGGGTATCGAACGCCAGAGGCGGTTGTCGAAGGCTGGATGAACAGTGATGGACACTGCTCAAACATCATGAATCCGGCGTTTTCCGAAATTGGCGTAGGGTACGAATCTGAAGGTTCGAATTGGACGCAGGTATTTGGAGCCCCCCGGTAGCCCCATTAATCGGTCGAAGTCCTTTGTCAATTCAATACGCACGATTTATCCTCCCATTTGCAGGCTAACGAACTTGCTCATGGGAAGACGAGATCGTGCGGTTCCGCGTATTGACCTACAACATCCACAAGGCGATCGGCGTTGACGGTGTATTCGCGCCTGAACGCATCCTTGAAATTCTGCGACATCACGATGCCGACATTGTGCTTCTGCAAGAGGTTGATCGCGCCGCGCCCCGTTCCAATCACATCGATTTGGGCTCGTACTTCTCGCGTGAATTGAGTTATCACCATCGCGCCGTCAGCATGAATGTCCACATGAAAAAGGGGAAGTATGGCAATGCGACGTTGTCACGGTTTTCGATCGGCCGCCAACGCAATATTGATTTGACCATAGGCCGGCACAAGCGTCGCGGCGCGCAGCACACCCGCGTACTTGTCGAAAACCGTTCGGGCAGCGCTGTTGTGGACGTATTCAACGTCCACCTTTCGTTACGCGCCCACTTGCGCCGCAAGCAAATCCAACTGCTGTTGGAATCCGGCGACCTTGCGAACTTAGCCGTCCGTCAACCGTGCATCATTGCGGGTGATATGAACGATTGGCCCGGTTCGCTCAAACGTCAGCGATTCAATCCAGCCGACTTCATATGCGCAAGTGGTCGGAGGCCCGGATCGCGCTGGGCGATCAAGACGTTTCCAAGCTACGCACCGACGGCGGGTCTCGATAAAGTGTTCTATCGGGGCGACATGAAGCTCCTGCACATCTTCCGAAGTCGCCTGAAACTCGCCCGCGTCGCGAGTGATCACCTGCCCGTCATCGCGGACTTTGAAGTCTCACCGCACGCTGGCTAAACCGCACTGCAATGCGGCCTGAATAAGGCGTGCCCGACGATCAAACTACTTATCGGAGCCACCACCGCGAGAGTATGCTCGTTGCCGAAGTGCGGCGCGTATCTTAGCCTTCTGGGGCTGGAAGCGAGCGCATCGTCATGCGACTTCGGTTTCAGTTCTCAACGGTGCATGAGGGGGAGGAAGTGTTGCTCGTGGTGAAATATCACGGTCGCCGGCTAGCAGTTCGGCGTATCTTGCGATGCCTTTGCGCCATCGCGCTCTTGGGGTTAACGTCTCCTTGGGGCTGCACAACCGAATCAGCCATCACGCCTGGTGGTGGTTCGTCATCAACTCACCAAGATGATTCCGATTCACAATCGAATGCCAACGACGACAGCGGTGGTCAAGATTCGTCCGGTGACGTCCTCGGGTTAAGTCTCGACGATGGTGACGATGGCAGCCCGCAACCCGCCGATGACGCGGAACCCTTGGACGACGCGGACGCAGGCAACGTCGCGCCTATTGCCGATGCCGGCGAAGACGTCCAAGCCGAGTCTGGCGATACGATCGTTCTCGACGGTTCCGGTTCATCCGATCCCGATGGTGATGAGCTATCGTTTGAGTGGTCACAAGATCCCGACACGTTGGGCGTTTTGGATTCGATTATCGACGGCGAAGAAGTTGAATTCGTCGCACCGACGGTTGAGGCCGAAACGGTCTTATTGTTTACGTTGGTTGTCAGCGATGGTGAGGAAGAGTCGTCCGACAGCGTTAGCGTGACCGTGTCGCCAGCTGAAATTGTACCGCCGTGTCCGCCCGAGTTTGTCTTGACTGCAGCGAATACGAGCGGCATCGCGCCGTTTAATTCGAGCTTCGAGGTTGGCCCGGTTGAAACAGGGACGGTGTTGGTCGGGGATTGGGAATGGACGGTTGACGGTGATGCTGTTGGCGATTCGTACTCCCTGGTTCACTCTTTCGGTATAGAAGGCGAGTTTATTGTTGAGGCGTGCTTGACCACGTCGTGCGGTTTTGAGTTTGAATCGCGCTGCGAATCCATCACCATCAATGCGGAGGCAGCCGCCGTCGGTGGTGGTTTTGGAGGTGGCGGTGGTGGTGGTCCGCCTCCACCGACGAACGTCGCACCGATTGCAGTGGCGACGGCTGCCTCGAGTGTGACCGAAGGCAACGTGGTGACACTTAACGGCACGGGTTCGTCCGATCCGGATAGTGGCCCCAGCGCCTTGACGTATTCTTGGTCGCAGGCTGGCGGTACGGATGTAACTGGCGATCATCTTTACAATGCAACTGCCGCCCAGCCGCAATTCACGGCGCCCGCCCATGCCAATGACTCAACCCAGGATACGTTGATCTTCAAGCTCGAGGTGTCCGATGGCGCCGATTCTTCACCGACCGATACTGTGTCGATCAGTGTTACGCCGGCGGTCATCACGGCCGCGAATCGGACGGCTGACCTGCCCGATAGCTGGCTGGTGCTCTACAACCTCAACAGCGCCGACAGCATTGCGTGGAAAGACTGGTACATCGCGCAGTGGAACATTCCGTCGGCCAACACGTTGGGCCTCAACGCCGATGCCGTTAACGAGCGCATCACCAAGACCGACATGACCAACACGATCTTTACGCCGGTCGTGAATCATCTAAACGCCAATCCAACGCTTAAGGCAAAGGTCATGGGTATCTTGGTTGGTTATCGCGTGCCCGGAAACTTTTACACCGACTCAAGTACGCCAACGCTGCAAGGTGGTGGTGGGTGGTCGGTGTCCAGCCGCTTACAAAAGCTCGATCCGAGCTTGCTGAACACTCCGAGATGGCCCAGCAATGCCTACGACTTCAACGCATACGTCTCTCCCGACACCGATCGACTCAACAAGTCGGAATTGGCGTCCGACATTTTCATCACGGCGCGAATCGACGCCCCTACGCTTGCAGAAGCCCAAGCGCTCACCACCCGTGCCCGAGCAATCAGCACGAGTTCTTCTGCGCTACCGTCGAACGAGTGGGTCTACATCGATTACGACGACCCAGGGTCTCCGGGTGGCAACGAGTGGACCGGGTTGAGATTGGCGTATGAGGATTCGGACTTCAACACGCCCGCATGGAAGTACCCGTGGAAATTCTTTGTGTCTGATGGTGGCAGTGAAGAGCCCACGCCCAATGCCGCGTTCCAATTCAGCTACTACCGTCTGACCGGTTGGCACAATGGCGATTGGAGTGGTTCGGCATCGGGTACGAAAATTCTTGGATACGCGATGAACAGCTGGGGCGCGACGACGGTTCGTAGCACCACCAGCCACAGCGGGCGTTTCGTTCCGAATCTGCTCTTCAACGGTGGATATGCCGGTGCGATCGGAGCGACGGGTGAGCCCTATCTCAGTTCGATTCCCAAAGCCGATACGGTGTTGTGGTGCCTCGCTGACGGTCGCACCATGGCTGAAGCCGTTTTCCAAGCCACGCCCGATCACGCCTGGATGTGGGAGTTGGTCGGCGATCCGCTCCTTCGCATCCCGGCATGGTTTGACAAGCCATAGCGTGCAGTTCAGTCCAATTCGCCCCGATGGCACTTCTGGTGCTTTGGCGGCTCCCATCTTTGCGAGAATGCGGAAACGTGCGAGACCGCCCAGATTCCGCTTGTCCTAAGACCTTCAGTAGCCAGGCACCCCATCCGAATCGCTTTTACGGGGCATGAGATGGGGCTATACTGGCAAAATCGCTGTTTGAACCTTTCTAATGACCATCCTCGCGCTTTGCAGGCAAACGCATATGGGCACACAGGATCTCAAAGCCGATTCCGAAGGCGAACATCTTCGCGCTTTCATGAAGCATTTGTTAGCCGACGTGCGCGCCCTCGAACAGATGATCGAGAACGATGAGATCGAGTCCGATGTGCGCCGGATCGGCGGCGAACAGGAGATGGTACTCGTCGATCCCGACGGTCAGCCATCTCCCAAGGGCATGGAAGTGCTCGAATGCCTAAACGACGATCACTTCACGACCGAGTTGGCCAAGTTCAACATCGAGTGCAATCTCGACCCGTTTGTGTTCGGAAACAATTGCCTTCGACAGATGGAAGGGCAGCTCAACGAGATGCTCATCAAAGCCCGCAACGCTGCGCAGTCCTGCGGGGCGGATGTGTTGTTGACGGGTATCTTGCCGACGCTGTCGCAGAC
This sequence comes from Phycisphaerae bacterium, assembly GCA_021604825.1. The sequence goes on from BQJS01000050.1 coordinate 8,307, forward strand.
CCACACCGGGCTCGATTGGATGGCCCCCATGCCGCGCTACTACGCGCTCAACGAAGCGCTGGGGAAACTCCGTGGCGGCGACTATGAATTTCGCCTGACCGGTGTCGACGAATTGATCCTCAAGCAAGATTCGGTGATGCTCGAAGCCTGCAACACAAGCTTTCAAGTTCACTTCCAGGTGTCACCGGAAGAGTTTGCCCGTCGATACAACATCGCCCAAGCCGTCGCAGGACCGGCGCTGGCGGTGGCGACGAATTCACCGCTTCTATTTGGTAAGCGCTTGTGGCGCGAAACCCGAATCGGATTATTTCAGCAAGCCGTCGACACCCGGACGACGACGCAGGTTTCCGACGAGCGCAAAGCCCGCGTCAGTTTCGGTCAGCAGTGGGTCAAAGAATCGGTGCTGGAGATTTTCCGCGAAGACATCGCCCGGTTCCGCGTCTTATTCGGTGCCGATTCACACGAAGATCCGTTCGACGCATTGGCAGAGGGACGCATTCCCAAGCTGCAATCATTGCGTCTGCACAACAGCACGGTGTACCGCTGGAACAGACCCTGCTACGGAATCTCTGATAACAAACCACACATTCGCATCGAAAACCGCGTGCTGCCGGCTGGCCCAACTGTGATCGACTCGATCGCCAATGCAGCATTCTGGTTCGGGCTGATGATTGGCGTGGCCGACGAATACGATGACATCACGAAGGTCATGGATTTCGACGACGCCAAGTCCAACTTCCTAGCCGCCGCCCGTTTGGGCATGCATGCGCAATTTGTATGGATCGGCAAGGAACAACCGGTCCCCGCTCAGGAAGTGCTCAGCCAGCAGTTGCTTCCATTGGCCCGCAACGGACTAAAGTCAGCCAACATCGATTCGCACGATATTGATCGATACCTTAACGTCATTGAGGGTCGCCTAAGCACCGGGCGGACCGGGTCGCAGTGGCTGATCCAATCGCTCGCAAAAATGAAGGGCGAGGCGACGGCAGCGGTGCGCTTGGGATCGGTGACGCGGACGGCGCTCGATCGGCAGTGGCAAGGCGAACCGGTACATACGTGGCCATTGGCCCGTTTGGATCGATCGGATGCCGTCAAGCGCGGGTATCGCCGCATTGAACAGTACATGACCACGGATTTGTTCACGGTCAACGAAGACGACTCGGTCGATCTCGTCGCGAACATGATGGTGTGGCAGGACGTTCGCCACGTTCCGGTTGAAGACAGTCAGCATCAGCTCGTGGGGCTGGTCACCTACCGCCAGATTCTTCGCTTGATTGGGAATCAGCCAACCGACACGGATTCCGAATCGGTGGCGGTGAGTACCGTGATGAAGCGAGACCCGATTACGGTGACACCCGAAACCGAAACGATCGAAGCGATCCGAGTGATGTTGAACAAAAAAGTTTCCTGCCTGCCGGTGGTCAAAGAGGGAAAGCTTGTCGGGATTGTGTCTGACCACGATTTCTTAGAAGTGGCAGCCGAGTTGTTCGAGAAGGAACTTTCTGAGTAGTTTTTCTAAGTAGATACGCAACGAAGATGATTCGCGACAATAGCCCGGAGGGGGCGACAAACCAACGACTCATTGGTTCCTACGATCAAGGGTGCCAAGGTCCGACACTCGTGTGCATGGGCGGTGTTCATGGCAACGAACCTGCCGGCATCCATGCCGCCAAGCGCGTCCTGGAAACACTGGCCAAGCGACGGATTCCCATTCGCGGCCGCTTGCTGGGCGTCATCGGAAACGTTGAGGCCTTGCGGCAGGGCGTTCGCCATGTGGACGTCGATTTCAATCGCATCTGGATGTCTGAGCGCGTACCCCCATTGAATGGCAATGGTCATGCCGCATCGGCGTCGGTCGAAGATCGCGAGCAGTTGGGTTTGCTTTCGACATTGCATCAGGCGTTCGACGAAGCCCACGACGAAGTTTTCGTGTTGGACATGCACACCATGTCAGCCGACGGCGCTCCCTTCGCCTTGTTTGGCGATACGCTGCCGAACCGTCGATTCGCATCGGGACTACACGCCCCTTTGATCTTGGGATTGGAAGAACACATCGACGGGGTTGTGCTGGATTACGTTAATTCACTCGGTCATGTCACGGTCGGCATTGAAGGTGGAAGGCACGAAGACCCGCGATCGGTTGATTTCATCGAAGCGATCATCTGGCTTGCGCTCACGTCGGCGGGCATGATTAGAAAAGACGACGTTCCCGAGGTCCAAAAAGCAAGTCAATTGCTGACCGAATCATCGCGCAACCTGCCGCCAGTGGTAGAAGTTTGCCATCGCCATCCGATAGAGGACGGCGACGGTTTTCAGATGAAACCCGGATATCGCAATTTTCAAGCAGTCAGCGAAGGCGAAGTGTTGGCCCACGACAAGAACGGCCCCATTCGCTGCCCGATGGATGGGTATATCTTGTTGCCTTTTTATCAAGGCCTGGGCAACGATGGGTTCTTCATTGGTCGCGAGGTCAAGGTCGGTTGGCTGAAGGTGTCGAGCCTCTTGCGAAGGATGCGCCTCGATGCCGTCGTGCATTGGCTGCCCGGTGTGCGCCGGCATCCCACGATGAAAGACAATCTGGTTGTCAATCAATCGCGCGCCAAGTGGTACGCCTTAGAGATTTTTCACCTTCTCGGTTTTCGCAAGCGGCGGGTAGAAGGGGACACCCTTATCGTCGGTCGCCGTAAACCGCAATTGGCCAACGGGCGACGCTTCTAATTTGCTCAGGTATTCACCTGAGGCGCTAACTCATTTTGAATTCTACAACGCGACCCTTACCGCTGCGTTTGGCCTTATAGAGCGCCTCATCGGCCTGAGATAGCAATTCGGTTGCAGTCCGAGCGTCGGTCGCCGATCGCGACGCAAACCCGGAACTGAGCGTCACTTTGGTTTTGATCGGCATCGCGCCGATCTGCCGGTTGAACAACTTGACGATGCGGTCGCAGACATCGTGGGCTTGTTCGTCGGAAATGTCCATCAGCACCGCCGCAAACTCATCACCGCCATAACGAATTCCAATGTCGTCCTCGCGCAAGGTTCCCCGAAGGAGTTCGCCGAAAAACCGAAGGATCTCATCGCCAGCAGCATGGCCTTCGGTGTCGTTGAGCGGTTTGAAATTGTCCACGTCGAACATCGCGATCACCACGTTGACCCGTTGGCTCATCTGCTCTTGAAAAATAGGCCCCAAGCGTTCCTCGATGAAGCGTCGATTGGTCAGTCCGGTGAGTGAATCCTGCTCGGCGTCCTTGCGGGCCCGGGTCAGCAATCGATGGATTTTCTTGGTCTCTTCCGAGGCCGCCGACTCCGCCCGCCGTTCAAGAACCACCGATTGTCGCCGCATTTCGTGAAGTTCTTCTTCTAAGTCGCCAAACGACCGTGCAATTTGCTCGAGTTCTGCTGAGGCGAAATCGTCGAGTTCAAGTCGTTCGCTGCGTTGCTGAGCTTTGGTTTGACGTGCGATTGCTGCCAATGGTTCCGAGACATTTGTCCTGATGCTCCGCCGAATCAGCGTTGCGGTCACCAAGGCGCTGAGCGAAAGCAAACCGGCTAGTGGTATGACTTGCTTGGCTACGGTGGTCCATACGTTTGGAGAGACCGATGCGATACTGACGTACGCAAGCGGCGCAAGATCGGGACTGCGCTCGACAGCAACGGTGGTGACGCTGACTTCGACATCGAGGAGCGCTCCATCGGACTCGGACGCGTCCATTGGGTTGATCGTTGGAGTCTCATCCTTATTGAAATTCTGCGCAGCGAAATTGATCGGGATCTCTGTTGGCCATATGTAGAGAACATCGCCTTGAGTGTTGAGTAGAGCGATACCGATTGCGTCGGTACTGTACATGAGTGATGTTGACCACGACTTGGCTGCATCGCATGAATCTTTGTCCTTGTCCGCCATCGCTTCAACAAAGTCACCGAAATCCGAAAAGGAGCGATACTCGGTAAATGTTCGAAGGGACTTCGCCCCAGACCGGGCTTGTTCGATCAACGCATCAGAGGCAACTTGTGACTCGCGGTTGACGACCAGCCATGTGTGGATTGCGCACGTCACCACCATTGGCAATCCGATCGCAATCCACATGGCGAATTGAATTCGGCGATGCATGGTTTGACGGGTTGGCTGACGCGTTGGGCCTTGTTTCAAGTTGGTCACACTTGCAGTAGTCAATCGATTCCGCGCGAACTGGCACCCCCGGCGAGTTCCCTGCGGCGCTCCACACTACCTTCGATATCGGCTTGAAATCGATGCGGCGATAGGTTGAGCGACGATGCATCGTGCTTCGTAAATTGTTGGTATTTAAGATGTTATGGTCTACATAGGGCGATCGGGGTCCTTCAACTGGTCGTTGAATCGGTGGCGGGACATGCAATCTCATTGAAAGCCGGCAGGCAGAGTTGATCACTGATGGCATGGTCCGCGCTACCGAATACGCTTGACCCAAAACCGCGGTAGAATCTTTAGCATCTTTGAATCTCAATTTGAGAATTGGCATTCCAGTAATTACGGAGAACCAATGAAAGAGTTGCATTCGGCAAATTCTGTCCTAATTCTTGCAGTCGTCGCGCTGGCGACATCGCCTACATCTGGGCAAGCGAATGCGCACGATCACGGCCAGCCCCGCAGCGTCCAACACGGGCCACGCGCTTACTTTCAAAACAGAGTGATCGACTTGGGTGATGTCAATCAGCACGAACGAATCGCCGGCAGGGTTGTCATTGAGAATCACGGTGACGAGGACTTGGAAATCAAGAACCTTTCGGCGCACTGCGGTTGCACCGTTTTGGAGTTGGACGAAGCCGACCGGATTGTGCCGCCCGACCAGGAACAAGAAATTACCGTATTCTTCAGCACCGATGATCGGCAGGGTATGCAGCGGAAATTGGTGACGGTGGTCACGAACGATCCTGAATACCCAGTGAGCGAATTGATCGTCAAGTCGAATGTGCTGGCCAGCTTTCAAGTTCTGCCAGCGCAATACGTTGCCCTCATAGACGTGCAGCCTGGCGATCCTCTCGGCCTTCTGTCCGTCTTTCCGACCGTCAAAGGAACGGCATTGGAGAATCTCGAAATCGAAGTTCCTGGCCGCTTCCTCGAACATGGAATGGAGTCGATCGTCAATGATGACGGGGACGAAGGAATCGGCGTGTCCTTTAGTGTTGCTGAGGAAGCGGAATTTGGGCCGATCGATACGCAACTGATTTTCAAAGGTACGGTCAACGGAAAAACGCAGTCCGTTTGGGTACGGGCGAAGGGGGCGATTGTCGGGCCAATCGAAGTCAGACCGCCACAGATTGAATCCACTCAGCCTACCCCGCGAGGTCGAGCATTCGCGCCGGTGACGATACGGCCCACCGATGGACAGGCGTTCGAGATTGCCTCGATTGATGCTGGCGAGTATCTCGATCACAGTCACGCAACGGGCAAAAAACCCGGTGATATCGACATTTCGCTGCGCCTCAATGAGAATGCACCCGACGGACCGTTGGCCGTCGCGGTTGTGGTGCGAACCAATCACCCAGACATGCCGATCGTGCAGATTCCGGTGTTTGTCAACGTTCTGCCCAAGTGTCGGGTTCAGCCGCCCACCGTTGTGTTTGGGCCCAGGACGCAAGAAGAAACGCGGCGTGTTCGCCTGCAATCGGATATCGTTTCGAAACTGGAAATCAAGAGCGTTTCGTGTGACAATCAGTCCATCGGCGTAACAGTGGTTGAACCGTCAGTGACGCATCCAAAGGTTCGCTTTCTCGAGTTGCAATGGTCGAAGGGCGCCGTTCCTTCGACCGATGTCAACGCGAAGTTGACCATCGAGACCAATGTGGCAGGCGGCGAAACGGTAGTGGTGCCTGTTGAGTATCGCGGCACGAATTAACCGCCGGATTTGGCAACGAACCGAATTAGCGAAACGTATAGAGAGGATCGATCGCAACAATGAATCAAGAGCAAGTTTCGCCTGAGGCGACCGAATCCAAGGAACAAGAGCAGCCGGCGCCGCGGATTGTTTGGGACAACCCCGACACGCTGGCCGGCGACGCGCCTGCAATGTCTCGCGGGCCGTTGATCGCCAGCATTGTTGTGTATGCCGGTTGGTTCATCTTTCTCGTCATCATGGCATACATGCGCGTGAGCACAACGTCGCAGTAGACGGCAACACATCGAAGTAAAGAAGCAGTGTGCCGGTGTTGGTTAACAGTTCAAACACACAAGATTACACCTGCATGTTGCAACTCGAACGCATTTCGAAAACGTCGCCGATCTTCAAGCAAAACATTTCTGCACTTCACGAGCGACAACGAGCGTTGGCTGAGCGGTTGTCGGTTGCAGATGTGCCCGGCGCTGTACAAACGGGGGTTGGTCGCGACGGGTCTCCTGTTGTCGTTCAGTCGGTCAGCGATGATCATATTGGTTGGATGGGCGGATCGTCGATGCCGTCTGTCAGCGCCCGGGCAGTGCTGTCCAACTTTGTCGATCAAGGCGTCAACGTGGCGTTGCCTTCGATTGGAACGGGGTACGAGTGCCTGCATCTTCTCCAACGGGTTCAACCGCATTGCGCTGTATTTGTGTGTGAAGCGAGTACCGAGCGGTTGGCTGCGACCTTGTGCGTGGTCGATCTCTCCGGGCCAATTGGAGTTGGCCGCCTGATTCTTCTGGATGGCGACATTGAGTCGACGCTACCCGAATTCATTGACGCACACCCGGGGTACGATTTCCCCACGCAATTGCTTACGCTTCCAGAATTCGACGCGGCTCGATTCAAGTCCCGGACTGATGCCGTGCATCGCGCATGCCATATCGTTGCTGAACATCACCTCACGCACGTCAACGCTCTACGACAAAATGCCAGATCCAAACGCAATGCGCCGAGCAGCAAGCCGCACGTCGCGGTCGTTTCTGTTGATGCGGTGGGCGGAGCAATCGAACACGCGCGAAAAATTGAGCGGGCGGCGGATGCGTTGGGTTGGACGTCATCAATCAGCGTGCCCGACCATCCGAAGAGCTGCTCGTTGGTGTCGAGGGTGCAGGCGGTCGCGGGCGATTCGGTTGATCTTGTGCTGATGATTAACGGAACGCCGGGCCGGTTGGCTGAGTATCTTTTGGATGGTGTGCCCGTGGCATGTTGGTTTCTTGATGATTCGGTGCTGCCGCCCGTTGCGTTTGAAGGCGTCGATCATATGGCTCGCCTGATCGCGGCTTCTGGCGAAGTGCGTCAGAGACTTGTCGACCAAGGTGCGCAAGCGGACAGCGTTCGGATCATTGAGAAGGGCGTCGATCACGTCCTGTTTGAACGGACGGATGAACCGACAACGCGAACCGAGTCGGTCTTGGTCATGGCTGACGCCCGAGATTTAGATCCCAAGGCGGCTAACATCGGATTAGAAAGTCACGAGAAACTGTGGGTCGAGATGCAGCACTCCATCGCGCAGGCAGCCGACCGCAAGAAACCGATCGATGTCGCAGAACTTCTCAAGAAAGCCGAACGCGCTACCGGAATCAAGCTAAACGACGACGGGTTGCGCCGACAATTCCTTGCTATTGTATCTGAGCGAATGCCCAAAACGATTGTCACTCGGTCAGCCGTCGAGGCGATGGTTGCGAGCGGATTTGCGGTCGATCTGTTTGGCCACCATTGGATGTCGCACGAATCGGTTTCAAATCAACATCGCGGTGCGATTCCGACGGATCACCTACGAGCGCAGAATCAATCGCAGGCCGCCTGTGTTGTGTTCCCGTACATTGACGCGAGTGCTGTGGGGCACTGCCTGGAGGCAATTGTCGCAGGTAGCCTCCCCTTAATGCGCGATGATCATTCAAACTATTTTGAGCATTACCCGAATGCGAAACGTGTGCTTTCAAAAGTGCCAGCATTTGGCACTCATACAGAATTGCTAGCACAGCTTCGGAAGTGGAATTCACAAAAGAACTCGCGAGAACAGCTTGTGGACTCGCTTCGATCGGAGTTGTTAAGCGGTCAAAGACACATCGATAGACTTGAAGCGGTCTACGATTGGGTTTGCAAGCAGTAGTTCTTGCGCTATCGCTTCGGTCATCATCACTTCACAAGCGCAGCAAAGTACTCGACGGTGTGTTTTAGGCCCTCATCAACCGACACTACTGGTTCAAATCCGAGCAGCTCCTTGGCGGCTGAGATGTCTGCGGTGGAGTGGCGAACGTCACCCGCGCGAGGCGCCTCGAATTTTGGTTGAATGTTCTTGCCTAGGCACTGGTTGATTTTCTCGACGATTGTCAAGAGATCAGTGTTGTCTCCGCAGGCGACGTTGACGGATTGCCCGGACGTTTTCTTCACGTCGATAGCAAGCATGTAAGCGTGAAGAATGTTCTCGATGTAAGTAAAATCGCGACTTTGCTTTCCATCGCCGTAGATCGTCGGTTGCTCGTCATTGAGGATCGACGTCACGAACGCGGGGATTACAGCTGCGTATTGACTCTTGGGATTTTGGCGAGGTCCGAAGACGTTGAAGTACCGCGTTGTTAACGTCTCCAACCCGTAGCAGTGGTGGAACACGCTCATGTAGTATTCGCTGGAAAGTTTCTGTGCGGCGTAGGGGCTGATCGGCTGGGGGCGCAGGCCTTCGTGTTTGGGGCTGACTTCGATCTCGCCGTAGCACGAACTGCTGCCCGAATAGATGACCCGCTTGCACTTGTTGGTGTGGGCGGCCATCAAAAGATTGATCGTCCCGGTGATGTTGCTGTGATGCGTGTCGAGGGGCCGCTCGATCGAAACCGGAACGCTGGGAAGCGCCGCGACGTGAAAGATAAAGTCGATATCGTGGCACGCCCGTTCGCACTCTTCGAGATGAACCAGGTCGCCTTCAACGACTTCGACTTTGCCATCGAGGTGGGCGATGTTCTCGCGCAGTCCCGTCGAGAAGTTGTCGAAGATCCGGATGCTGTGCCCCAATTCGGAAAAGCGGGTAGCCAAGTGCGAACCGATGAATCCCGAACCGCCGGTAATTAAGATGTTCGATCTGGCCATGCTTAACGTTCCTCTAAGTTTTGTCTCGTTGGGGTTTTATCAACACCCAGTTCCAGTCTGAGTGAGTCCAGTCTGAGTGAGTATCGTCTCTTCAAATCGCGGCCATTGATCAAACGTGCCGCCTCGTACAGTATTCCTTATTGAAGCGTCCGATAACACATTCAAAACAACTCGTGTAGCGCCGCATCGCCGGGCGCCAATTCGACGGGAATTACCAAGCGATCACTGCGGGCTCGAATCACGTCTCCCAAGACCGTAGCCGACTCAGGTGGGACACCCACCGCTCGTACGACGGGCGCACCATTTAGTTCGTTCGGCAGGCTTACTTCGCCCCGGACAAAGTCGTTTGTTGAGGGATTTGTGATCAGAATGCAACGTCGAGCACCGGCGGCCAACATCGCCACTTCGACGTTCGCCAGAGATTCCTCAAGCGGTTGAACCGTCGCGGGCGCAAGGTCGGCGAGGACGTTGCCCCAGCGTTTGGCCCGCGTCGCGATGCGCTGCACCATGGTGATTCGTTCGGGTGAAAGTGGTGCGCCTTGGTGAACCAAGCCGGATTCTTCACCAGGCAGGGTTCGGAATCCATCGATCATCAAACCGGCTGATTGACCTTGAGCCAGCCCACGATGAAACGTGCGCAACCACGAACGAACTGTGGCATCGTCATCTCGGCCGTCGCGCCGAAATCGGAGTGTCTGAAGCGCACCGCCAGATGACGCACGCTCGCCACCAGATTGATCGCCAGGAATGTGCGCGATCACATGGTCAAACGCTTTGACTCGCGCTCTTGTAATCATCGACGCATCCATGTGCACAAACGTCTTCGCGCCAGGTCTGGTGGATTGAATTCGAGTGGCTTCGCGGCGCGCTCGCGCGAACGTTGCATCATCGACCACGTGGCCCAAATAATACCCCGCGATCACCGGCGACTTTGGTAGTCGAGCGGTGGTGTTTGCAACCGTCGCGATTCCACGGACGCGGTTGACTACAGCCGCGTCGGGCACGACCAGTTTGATCTCGTGTTCAGCCGCCAATTCCAAGACCGGATCAAGATCGTCGGATTGCAGATCGTCGATCAACACCACATCGATTTTCATTTTCTTGATGTTGACGAAGTCGCGACCAACCAATTCTAGGCCACGCTGCGGCGAACTGCGTCGGGCCACTTGCGCCGAATAGCGCACACCCACACGAATTCCGCCGGCATCGTCGGCAAACGAGCGTGAAGCGGGTCCACAACCCGATACAGTGATCACCGCAATTGCGGCGACGACGCCGATCACGCTCGACCTAAAACTCAGTCTGGTGCGGTCGAATCGACGGTTGACACGGGCGCAGAACGCGAGATACACTTCCCGTATCGAAGAAGGTTTCGGCCATGTCTTTAGGTAAAGCCATGTCTTCAGATCAAAGGGTGCCAAGTTGATGCGATTGCTCCGTCATAGTCTCTGTTTGTGCGTCGCGGTTCTGTTCTGCATCGCTGACGCTGCCTGCACGTCTCGCCGTGTTGATCTGGAAGACGGTGATACGCGCAGCATGGTTGAGCTACTTATGCCACAGCGCTTCAGGATTGTCGAGGCGTTTACCGGGTTTCAAAGCTTCGACGATGATGACATCCCCGACGGCATCGAACTGCTCTTTCAGCCGCTCGATGCCTATGGCGACCCGGTTAAGATTGCCGGATCGGTCCGGGTCGAGCTATTCGCCCACAAACCCGCTTCCGGTTTCGAAAAGGGGCGGCGTATTTGCGAGCCTTGGCACGTCGATCTGCTGACCTCGGAAGATCAGGAGCGCTATTGGAATGTCATCACGGGAATGTACGAGGTGCCCTTGGAATTTCCGGCGGGTACGCACCCTGAAAGCTCCCGATACGTCCTGGCCCTCACTTACAACACCCCGCTGGGTGAGCATATGACCAGCGACTGTGAGCTGGCGATTCGCTGAGAATTGGCGATCCGTTGTTCAAGTCCGATAATTCCATTTCGCCCATAATCGCAAGTCACTGAGCTGGCAAGGTCTGATTCGCCGATCACATCAACACAGCTCCGCATTTTTGGCGCTCCTATCGCCGCTATCTGGCCTCGGCCATCGATCGTTAAGTTGTTGTCAAACCGAAAAATAGTGCCCTGAAATCTTGCTTTTGAACCCTGGTTTGATACAGTTCGCCGCCTACCAGCGGGAGGGGTGTATTCCGACAAACTCACTCATTGAAGCTGGAGTTGGCAGATAGCCGATTCTGTGCTCCATACCGCTTCAGGTGCAAAGTTCACCTGGGATCGCGAAAGAGCCCGGCCAAGGTTGGTTGGGTCGCGTGCAGAGCACGCATAACGATGGGTTGGCTACATGGTTTACGGCGAAACGTAAACTTAGGCATATTGGTTATTACAGGCAGACGCAGTTATGGATCGCTTAAGCAACATTCGAAACATCGGGGTCAGCGCCCACATCGACTCGGGAAAGACCACACTTACCGAACGCATCCTCTTTTACGCGGGCAAGATTCACCGCATCCAGGAGGTCAAAGGTAAAGATGGTGGTGCCACCATGGACCACATGGAACTCGAGAAAGAGCGTGGCATCACGATCACGTCGGCGGCGACCACGGTTGATTGGGGTGACAAGCAAGTCAACATCATCGACACCCCCGGTCACGTTGACTTCACGATTGAAGTTGAGCGTTCGTTGCGTGTTCTTGACGGTGCGGTGCTTGTGCTTTGCGCGGTTGGTGGTGTTCAATCGCAGTCGATCACCGTGGACCGTCAGATGAAGCGTTACCGCGTTCCGCGTATTGCGTTTATCAACAAGATGGATCGTGTCGGTGCCGACCCAGCGCAAGTGGTTTCGGAACTCGAATCCAAGTTGGGTTTGGTGGCTGTTCCGCTGCAACTTCCGGTTGGTGCGGGTGACACGTTTGAGGCCATCATCGATTTGATCGATATGCAGTTAGTTACGTTCGAAGGCGACAGTGGTGAGAACGTGGTGCGCAGTGACATACCCGCCGATCACCAAGAAGAAGCCGAGCGAGCACGCAGTGGTATGCTCGACGCGCTGAGTCTTTATGACGACGAACTCATGGAAGTGATGCTCGAAGAGAAGGAGCCCACTCCTGAGATGATCCACGACGCGCTTCGTCGCGCGACGCTGGCCCGTGATATTGTCCCGGTCTTGCTGGGAACTGCTTATCGCAACAAAGGCGTGCAGCCCTTGTTGGATGCGGTCAGTCGTTATCTTCCCAGTCCGCTCGATCGCGTGGCCTATGCAGCCGACAACCAGAACGAGGGCGCTGAAATTGCAGTGACCGCCGATCCGGATGGCCCGCTGGTTGCGATGGGATTCAAGATTGTCGACGAGCAGTTCGGCCAAGTGACCTACACGCGCGTGTACCAGGGCGTCCTCAAAAAAGGCAGTAAATACATCAATGCAAGGTCCGGCAAGACCGAGCGCATCGGTCGCATCTTGCGAATGCACGCCGACGATCGCGAAGATCTTGAAGAGGCCCACACCGGCGATATCGTTGCAGTGATGGGCGTCGATTGTGCGTCGGGTGACACATTTTGCGATTCGGGAATCAACGTTTCGCTGGAAAGCATTCACGCGGCCGAGCCTGTGATCTCGCTTGCGATTCGACCTTCAAAGAATGCCGATCGCGACAAAATGTCGAAAGCGATCAACCGCTTCTTGAAAGAAGACCCCACCTTTCACGTGCGCTTTGATGAAGAAAGTGGCGACACGATTATTTCGGGGATGGGCGAGCTTCACTTGGAAGTGTATGTGGAGCGCGTCAAGCGTGAATACGGTTGCTCGCTCGATGTCGATCGTCCGAAGGTCAGCTATCGTGAAGCGCCGACGAAGACGGTTGATTTCAATTACAAGCACAAGAAGCAGACAGGTGGTTCCGGTCAGTTTGCCCACGTCGTTGGTCAACTGATTCCGCTGGATGACACCGAGACGGAAGACTATCTGTTTGAGAATAAGGTGACGGGTGGTCGCATCCCCACCGAGTACATTCCCTCGGTGGACAAGGGCTTCCAGATGGCCCGCGCGAAGGGACCGCTGGCTGGCTTTGAGATTGTCAAAGTTAAGATGATTCTCGAAGACGGAAGTTCGCACGCGGTCGACTCGTCGGACATGGCCTTCCAGGTCTGTGCCCGTGACGCATTCCGCGAAACCTTCATGAAGTCCAAGCCAGTCTTGCTTGAGCCGATCATGAAGGTCGAAATTGAAACGCCCAATGAATTCCAAGGGAGCGTGGCTGGCGATGTCTCGTCGCGTCGTGGATTCATCGTCGGAACGGAAGTGAAGCCGCAAATGGCGATCATCACAGCCGAGGTTCCGCTTTCGGGCATGTTTGGATATTCGACCGACTTGCGTTCGATGAGCCAGGGTCAGGCAACCTTCAGCATGGAGTTCCTGACGTATCGTCCGGTGCCCAACAATGTGCAGGAAGATATTCTGACTGCCATCCGCAAGGAAAACGCCAACGAAGCAAAATAGATGCCCGCAGGCGAAGAAACACCGACAGCAGGTGCCTGAGGGGAATTGGCTTAGGGGTATTGTCGTGGATATCGCATCTGAGAAACCGGCTACCGATCTGGACCTGGATCAGGTCGAAGCCGAATCAGTCGCCCCAGCCGACCTGCCAGCATCCGCGCTCGATTTTTGGGCCGATCAGGAAGATCTGACCGAACTGGCCAAAGCCAAGTCCATTTCGACCGACGACGTTCTGGGCACACTAGGACCGCCGCCATTTCCCAAGACCGGTTTTCCGTTCATCGGATTTCTAGCCACCGTCTACGATCATGTCGCGACGCAGGTGGGCGAACACGAGTGTTCCAGGGATTCGACCCCAGCGTAATGCGTCTGGTAGGGGCAGTGGGGCGGGGCATCTTCAGCATGCTGTGTATCTGTATCTTAAAGTGCATCAACCCAATTTTCAGTGGTATTGATGGGGGTTTTGACCTCGAACATGCCTGTTGATGAATCTTGATCTTGCTTGCTTTTCTGGGCATTTTCGCTAACTTGCAACCTCACGGATGTCCGACGGTGTGGTTACGCAAGGAGGCGGACCGATGCCCAAATCCAAAACAGGGCCCGCGTTGTTTGAGTTATACAACAAAGGCCAGGGTGAAAAATCAGAAACGGAACGCGTGACGGCGAAGCGGTCTCCCATTGCGGAGTCTGCATCTGCGTTTCGCGCCACGCTGGCGAACTTGGCCAAGACGATTAATCGTGATGGCCAATCCGAGAAGGTTGAAAAACCGCCCGAAAGGGTTTCGGGGGGCTCTTCGGTCGTCATTGATCAAGGACGCCTGCACGTCATTCTTACCAGCCGGGTGTCTGGGATTGTCTTGGCGGTCCTTCTGGTTGGCGGCATCGGCGTTTTCTCGATGGGCCAATGGGTCGGTCATCGCAAGGGTTTGGGCGACGGCAGGAAGCAGGCCCGTTTGAGTATCCAGGGTGAAGTTGGCGACGAAATTGCCACCGCCCGAAAGAGTCCGCCAGTCGAAGGTTTGTTTGCGGGCATTGGAACCTCGCCGGTTTCATCTGGCCAGGATGCCAAGTCAGCCGTCAAGAACGGGGCTGTTAAACCCCGTGGGGCGGGTGACAAGAGATCGAGCAACTCGCGAGCTGGTAAGTCGCGGTTGGCTGGGCGATCAAACGCTGCTGCGAAGTCGTCTGTTGGCGAAGACCGTCGGAAGGCGAATCGAACGAGTACGCAGCGCAATGTGCCCGTAACGCTGATGGCTCAGCCGCCATCGTCAGCGGCACCGAGTTCGGCGAATGCCCGAAGCGGTGCGACTTGGGTCAAGGGTTTGACCTACGTGGTGGTGCAGAGTTTTAGAAGCGATGCTTTGGAAGACGCCAAGAAGGCTCAGGCGTTTTTGGGGCAGCAAGGCATCGATTCAGAAATCATTGCGAAGTCGAAGAAGCCGATTCGGTTGATCGCGACAAAAGGCTTTGATCACAAGAATAAGACGCAGAACGATTTGTCGAAACGATACCTCAAGCGGATCCGGACAATCGGAAAATCGTATTCGAAAGTCGGCGGTAGATACAAACTGGAAGGTTACCTCGCAAGGCTCACGAAAGAATCGTGGTAAGCAGAATTCGGCGTTGCGTCGGTTGTGAAAAAAAGTAATTAGGAGTCTCGGCAAATGTCCTTGGATAAGTCATTGAAAACCAGCGCAAGTCTTTCGCGTCATCGCAACGTCTTGCGCCGAAGTGAGCGGATTGAAGTTCTCAAGGAAGAGGAACGCTGGGACGATAACCAGAACCCGGTCGGCCTGCCCAAAGTCGCCCATCGCAAAGTGGTCGTCGGCGGTAAGGAAAAGAAGGGGCCCAAGAAGGAAGAGGATGCAGCCGCTCCAAAGGAAGAGAAGAAGTAGCCCAGTTCTACTGGCTTTGGCACACGCTTCTTCGGACCTGTTTCAGATTCTGCGGAAGTTTGATTTGCAGTGCTGGCGTCTCTTTGATTCTTGAAGAATCCAGACTAGAACTACCGCCTCGATCGTTTGGTCGAGGCGGTATTTTTGTGTCTGGCCGGCTTGGACTCATCCGGGTCGATCTATCGAGGTAAGTTCAAATGAAATCAATTGATTCGTTCGTCGCGGACCGCATCGCCGGTATTTCAACGTCGGGTATTCGGCGCATCTTTGATTTGGCTGCGACGTTGGAGAATCCGATTGATTTTTCGATGGGGCAACCCGACTTCCCCGTTCCCGATGCGACCAAGGCTGCCGCCCACGCAGCGATTGACGCCGATCAAAATGGATACACCGTTACGTATGGGTTGGTTGAACTTCGCGACAAGATCAAGGCATCGCTCGCCAAAGAGTTCGATTGGGATCCGACGGTCTTTGCAACGTGTGGTGTTTCCGGCGGGTTGAACCTGGCGATGATCGCGATCTGCAATCCGGGCGATGAGATTCTGATCCCCGATCCGTATTTCGTTTCGTATCCAATGCACGTGGAGCTAGCTGGCGGGAAGGTTGTGCCCGTGGACACCGCACCCGGTTTTGAGATGACAGCCGACCTGGTGGAAGCAGCCCTGACGCCAAAGTCGAAAGCCATCCTGCTCAACTCGCCGAGCAATCCAACCGGTGTAATCTACTCCGATGAAAACGTCAAAGCCATTTGCGAACTCGCCCGCCGCAAGGATCTGCTGATCATCAGCGACGAGATTTACAACTTGCTGAGTTTCGATTCGTCGCCCGCAAGTCCGGTGAC
>BQJS01000051.1 GCA_021604825.1 Phycisphaerae bacterium
GTTTTCTGCACGCCACTATCGCCAGCGAGCAATCGTTTCCAAACGGTTTCGATCTCGTGCCCCAGTGGCGTTACCCAGCCAATACCGGTGATGACGGTGCGTCGTGATGAACGGGGTCGGTTGCTCATGCCTCATACCTCCGTAGTACGATGGCCGCGGTCTGGGCACCGCTGAGTGAATAGGCGCTACTCAATGCCATGTCGATGCGTGCATCAACCGGATCGCTCTCGGCAAACTGCAAGAGGCCTTCGGTCTGATCTGACGATGCGTTCTTCGACGGCGGAATCGTGTTGTGGTGCATGGCCATCGTGGTGGCTGCCAGATCGATCGAACCGCATCCCGCGCCACCCATGCCGACGGATCCTTTGTTGGTCATCGCAGGGATGCTCTTGCGATCGCCAAATGCGGTCCGGATGCCCGCAAGTTCCGCCGCGTCGTGTCCGCAAATGCCAGTGCCCATCGGGCAGAGCAGGTCGATTTGATCGGGTGTTGCGTCGGCGTCGGCGAGTGCGTTTTTGATGGCCAACGAAATCGCTCGTCCAGAAGGATCAGGCTCGTGCCAATTGGTGATTTTTGTGGCGGCTGAGAACCCGGCGACTTCGCAATAAATTCGGGCGCCCCGCGCCTTAGCCGACTCAAGCTCTTCAAGGATCAGCAAGCCACCGCCCTCGCCAGAAACCATGCCATCGGTTTCATTGGAAAAAGGCTTGCAGGCTTGATCCGGTGTGTCGTCGTGACCGGTGACAATGCGGCCCATGACCTGCTGCCGCATCGCGCTCATCGGGTTCATCTTGCTTTCAGCCCCACCGCAAATACAAACGTCAGCCGCACCGCGGGCGATTGTGCGATAGGCCTCGCCAATCGCGAGGTGGCTGCTAGCCTCCCCGCAGGTGATGGTGTTCGATGGGGCTTGGGCGTCGTGAACGATGGTCACGTGGCAGCCCAGCATGTTCGGAAGGAATTTCAAAAGCCATAGCGGCGTCAGTGTGGTCATGCCTTCCTGGCCCCACTGCTTAAAATCGAATTCAAGCGTTTCGTGGTTGCCGCTGGTTTGCAGCGAGCCAGCCAGCTCCTGGATGTCGGCGCAAATCAAACCCGCACCGATGTTGGCGCCGAAGCGGGTGGGGCAGATCGTTGCCGGGCCTTCCGATTCGCCGCGATCGATGACACACTTTGTCACCAAGGCGGCGTCTTTGACGGCTTCGTACGCACAGGCCACCGCGAGTTCGATGTCGCGCGCCATGACTTTGATACTTTTGCGATAATTCTTGGGGATGTAATCGCGGGTCTTGAACTCAGGGACTTCGGCACCGAGGACGGAATCGAATCCGCCGGGGTCGTAGGCTTCGATCTTGCGGATGCCGCTCTTGGCATTGATCAAGCCGTCCCAAAGCGATTCGACGCCCACGCCGAAAGGTGTGGCGACGCCGCAACCTGTGATGACAACTCGTCTTTCGTTGGCCATGAACCGGTCCCTATTTCCCACCGGCATGGATGCGGTAGTTGTCTAAGAGGCTCATAAACTGATCGTTGAACACGAAGTTGTGTTCAGGGAGATTGAGGTCTTTGGATGACTGGTCTGCGTGCGAAAACATGAGCGATATCTTACCGATTTCGCTGTCATTTCGATAGACCGTTCCCTGTATCGTGGCGGCTGCTTCTTCGATGATTTCGACTTCGGCGTCGTAGGCAACCTGATCGCCGGGGACGCAGTAATCTGAAAACTGGGCTTTGCGGATCTTGGCGAGGATGACTTTCTCGCGAAATTCGCAGGCCTCGCCCACGAGGATGCCGGCTGTTTGGGCCATTCCTTCGATCATGAGGCTGGGCGGCAGGACGGGGTAACCGGGAAAGTGGTCGTGCAGATGTTCTTCGGCGAGGGTGACATTCTTGATGGCCCGGGCGCGTTTCTTCGATTCAAAGTTTGTAAACGCGTCAATCCAAATCCAGCGCATCGCCGATTCACCGCTTCTTCGAGTTTAGGGTCGGATCAAATCTACAGAACGAATTGTAGCACCTGCCATCCGAGAAGGCACACGCAGTATTCTGCACTGCAAGGGCACCGTGGTGGACGCCCCATTCGGTTGTCTTCTCAAATAGCTTTATGCGGCAAGCTTCAATTCGACATACTTGACGATCGTGGCCACCGTGAAGAGGTCGGGCATGCGCGACACGTCGGGGTTGTCATCGAGGCTGCTGAGGTCAGCGTGGGGCATGGCCTCTTTGAGCTTGGCGATGCCGAGTTCCGTCAGGTTACCGCCCTCCACGTATTCCGGGTTTTGCAATAGGTCCACCTGGAACAGTTCACCACTCGGGATCTTGATCGAGAAATCCTTCTCGAGGCGAAAGACGATATCCAGAAAGTCGATGCTCTCGGCCCCCAAGTCATTGGTCAGGGTGGCTGACTCGCTGACTTCGTCATCATCCACACCCAGCGCCTCGACCAACACTTCTTTGACTCGGCTGAATATTTCGTCACGGCTCAAAGCCATCGTCGATTACCTCCTGCTACCAACTACGCCTTCATCATTCTTGATGGCATCTCGTCCCTTAAGATGCCCGTCTATTTTGATCACCCTGAAGATTGCACCCACACATATTCTTTTAGGCTTGTTGCATCGCTGCGCTAACAGGTGCATCGTACAGAATCTTAAACTGTTCACGAGCCCGCTGGATGATTTTCGAATCCAACTCCGCAAACTCGGAATTCTTGTCGGAAAGGTTGTAGTGTCGCAGCGAGAAACGGCCCTTGACCACTTCCGTGCCGTCACAAAACCCCACTCCCGCAAAATCACTTTCGCCCGGCGCCAATCGACGACAAGTTACCTGGGTGTTCATAATGTGCCCAGGTTTCAGGAAGCTCTTGTATGTAACGTTTTTTACCTCAGCCAGCAAGATCATGCTATGGGCAAAGTCCTCGCTCGCACGGACCAGCCAAGCGGCTGCCTCTGCCAATGATTCCAACATGAACACGCCCGGAAGGATTGGAAACGAGGGGAAATGGTCGGCGAGGTACTCCTCTGCCAACGAGACTGCTTTGACGGCTTGGATCTGCTTGCCCGCCTCAATCTCCGTAATTCGATCAACCAGGCAGAATTTCACAGCGCGTTTGTAACCTCAAGAAACGTATGGGTTTGCAGAATCTGACCCGGGTGCCGCGGTCGTCTGCCCCCGAATCGGCGATACATCGCTGAGCACCGTCGGCAACGGGCGGTCAGTCTACCGCAGGATATCTGCAAACGCCAGCACGCAATGCGACGCGAGAGCCGATTCCAGTCCGTCACTCCCGCGCACGCGGGAGTCCAGAAAGTGGCGATGAGGAATGATCGGAGCCTAGGCGTCGAGGTTCTCGAAACCCGTGCCTGCCCAATCCCAGCCACCCGACAATCCACCGCGCAGCTTCTTGTTCTTCTTCTTGGGTGGCCCCGACTTACCGGTATCAAGCGACAACGGGGCGGCTGCTGCTTCGGGGGGCTTCAACGACAATCCGATGCGTCGTGTCTTGTCATCAACGCGAAGAACTCGGGCTTTGACCTCCTGGCCAACCTTGAGAACTTCGCCGCATGACTTGATGCGCTTCTCAGACAGTTCCGAAATGTGGGCCATCCCCTCAATCCCGGGGGCGATTTCGATGAATGCTCCGAAGTCGGCGAGGCGGGTGACCTTGCCCGTGACTTCGGTGTCGGGCGTATAGCTGTCGATGACGCCAGCCCACGGGTCGGGCTGAGCCTTTTTCATGCTTAGTGAGACGCGCTTACGATTGGGTTCGACCCTCAACACTGACACGTCAACGAGTTGGCCAACCTCGACGACTTCTTTCGGGCTGCCAATTCTGTTCCATGCCATTTCGCTGATCGGAATCAATCCGTCGATGCCCTCTTCGAGTTGAGCGAACGCGCCGAAATCGGCGAGGCGCACGACGCGAACCTTATGCGTAGAGTCGACAGGGAATCGATCGGCGACGCCTTCCCATGGGTCGGGCTGAGTTTGCTTGAGGCCGAGGGAGATGCGCTGCTTTTCGCCCTCGCCTTGAATCTTGAGTACTTTGACTTCAACAACATCGCCCGGGTTAACGACCTCGGACGGTTTCTTGATCTGGCGGTAACTCATCTCGCTGATGTGTATCAATCCATCGACGCCGCCCAGATCGACGAACGCGCCAAATTCGGTGAGGTTACCGACGACACCTTTGCGGACCTGCCCGACTTCGAGCTCCTTGACGAGTTCTTCACGGTTGGCTTTGCGTTCTTTCTCGAGGATTTTGCGGCGGCTGACGGTGAGGTTCTTGCCGCGTCGGTCGATTTCGACCACTTCGCAGCGGACGTTTTCGCCGAGGAAAATGGAGATATCCTTCACGTGCATGACATCCACTTGCGATGCCGGCATGAACGCAGTGACGCCTTTGAGCTTGACTTCGAGCCCGCCACGGTTGAGCCCGATGATGCGACCTTCAACGACATCGCCCGGTTTGAGCAGTTCCCACTCGACGCTGCGGGGGGCACCCTTGCGTGAGAGAATGATCAAGTCGGATTCGCGATCGTGGCGGTCGATGTAGACTTCGATTGGCTCGCCCACCGCAATGACTTCGTCTGGTTTGAAAAGCGACTTGCTGAGGACGCCTTGGGTCTTTCCGCCCAGGTCAACAAAGACGTCGTCGCCATGGATCGAGACGATGCGGCCCATCTGCAAACCGGAAGGGCCACCCGTGTCAGCGTCATTGGCATCAGGTGTCGATCCGCCGGCGGTGAGTGCGGCCATCTCCTCTGCCGACATCGCCGACATGGCTGCTTCGACTTCGCGGTTGATCGCATCGTCTGCATTCGATTTGTTGGCCTGATTTTCCGATTCGCTCATGACTGCCCCTTAGCTGCAATTCGGACGGGAATATCGAAACCATCAAAGTAATGATTGGTTGCGACATCCATCCCGAACAACGTCAACGATTGACGTGCCATTGCAGCATTTCCAAACCTTGTTGTGTGTTTAGTGTTATCAGCTTAGCGACTCAACGAGCCGTGTTGTTCTCGATATGGGTGCATCGGTACGGCGTGGATGAACGTTGTAAAATCCATGCCCGCTTTCGATTGGTAAGCGGCTCCACGATGATTGGAATCTCCTGCCGTTTCCCCCGTCCTGTGGGGAATCCTAACAAATATCCTATCCGTGGAATCCATGACAATGTACGAGGCACCCCCCAAATGTCAACCACCGCAGCCACCTCCCCGCGTGGCTGGTTTCGCCGAATCTTGAATCAGTTTTTACCATCCGTGTGCTTCTGCTGAAGCGTGGCTGAAGCACATGCCGTGCCAAACCTGCAAAACGAACGGGCCGGAATCGTCGATTTCGTTTTCCTAACGCGATCTGAATCAAGGATGGGCTGAACGCGGCTTGCATCGTCCTCGGGCTCATACCACTCGGACGGCCCGACGTTGGTCAGTAGCGTTCCCACCGAATCTTGATAACCCACTGCGAAGGTCCCAGCGTGAAGTGGGGCGCGGTTGAACGTCTGAGGTTCCAGCATCTCGAACAGGTCAGCCGACGTGTCCATGATTTCGGTCGGGTCGGCGGTGTGGTGTAAGCCGAGCAGGTGTCCGATTTCGTGGCTGGCGACGTTGGCGAGGACGTCGATCCACTGCTGCGTGGTGGGTGACGCGACCGTGAACAGGTCAAACGACTCCACGAAGATGATCGCGTCTTGCCCGTCGTACTGGTTATAGGTGTCGATGTTGTCGGAAAGTCCCAGCAAGCCGGGGTCTTCGCTGCCGAAGTAGATGGTCGTGTGGGGCACCAATGGGCGGGCGTGCCACAGCGACGACAGAATCGTGACGCCAAAACGCTCGAAGTCTTCCTGAACGCGGAGGCTGACGCCTTCTATGAACGTTTGCGTGTCGGACTCAAGTTCCGAATCGATAGCAGCCGCATTGAACTTCGGCACATTGACCGGGGTGCGCCGGCCAACGACGACATTGCGTTGCCCTTCAAACTCCAGGTAGATGATCTGAGGGGTTGCAGATTGATTCGGACTGGCGGTGTCGCGTGATACATACAAATTGACGTCGCCGACCGATTCTGCGCGCGGACTCGATGCCACGGCGACGAAGCACTTTTCGCTGTATTTGCGGACCTTGAAGTCAAGAAGCGAGTCAATCTGCCGATCGTAGTAATGTCGATCGTCGTTGTAGTTGATCCAGTTCATGTTGGCGTCAAACACCGCCACCACCGGATCGAGTCGGCTTGATTCTAGCGGTATCGCTTGAATGGCGATTCGATCACCCGGTGCCACTTCGCCAATGCTGTAGATTTGCACATCGTCGGGTGAATCGATCGACGTGTAGACGCGGATGCCCTCGCGGTCTTGAACATCCAAGAGGTTCGTCGATCCGAACGGACTGTCCTCTGTGGGAAGCTCAGCCTTCGTTGCTTCCTCCCAGTTGGCAACGTCAATCGGGCGGGTGGCGGCTGCGTCGTCTTGACCGAGCAGTCGAGCCACGACGTCCGAGCCACATCCGACGACCATCATGGTCATCGCAGCGCAGGTCCATCGAACCGTAGCCACCAAATGCTTGTGTTGCCGCAAAAAACCGCCCTCGAATTAAGAATTCCCGCAGCGATCGTTGAAAATTTAACGCGCGGGATGCTGTTGCGATTCGAGTCTCGATTACGGTTGAGGTGCGGGCAATTGCGTGTGACAAGGCATGTGGTGCCGGATAAACGCCGATCGCCAATCGGGATAGACCGATCCTTATCGGTCAATTTCGGGCGCGTTCGGTAGCAGTGGATTGGTGCCCTATCGTTTGATAGCGCAGTTGGAGTTGGCCCGTCGCCTGGGTGCTTATGGTTTCTTGCGATCGACGGGGATGCGCATCCACACGCGGGCACCGCCATCGGGTCGATTCTCGCCGCCGAGTTCGCCGCCATGGGCGTCAGCCACCCGTCGCACCACGACCAATCCCAAACCGGCAGAGTCTGGTCGTCGCGGATGGGACTCGGTCAATTCGAGAATCGCTTTGCCACCTTCTTCAGGAAATCCGGGCCCGTCATCCTGCACTTGAAGCTTGATGTGATCGCCTTCGAGATTCACGGACAGCACGACTTCGCTTGTTGCGAAGTGAATGCCGTTGCGGGTCAGATTTTCCAAAGCGCGCATCAACCGCCGCCCGTCGGCGCGGATCGTCGGAAGGGCTGGCCCAACTTCAAATCGCAATTCGATGCCGGATTCGTTGGCCATCGCCTCCATGCCCTTGGTGGTTTGGCGAATGAGTTCACCGGGAGGCACCGGTTCGAGATTCAGCGTGTCGTTCGCATCGAGGCGGGCGAGTTCAAACAAATCCTCGACCAGCATTTGCATACGCTGCCGATCGTGGCGGGCGGCATTGACCATTTCTAGAACGGCTTCGCGCGAGATCGGTTGTTCGGTAACGAGCAATCGGTCGCGGGCGCGTTCGAGGCAGGCGGAAAGCGCGGTCAGTGGTGTACGTAGGTCGTGGGAGACCTGGGCGATCCAGTCGCGTCGCTGGCGGTCGCGCTCGGCGAGGCTGGCGACCAATTCTTCGATGCGCCCGCGCATGGTGTTGAGCGCCGTTGCGAGCAAGGCGATCTCGTCGCCGCCGGAAACCTCAAACGGTCCAGGCAGGTCGACCAATTCCGCTTGGCCGCGGAGGGGCACCGTGGCGTCGGCTGCCAACCTCGAAAGCCTGCGGGTCACGAAGTTGACCAAAAGCACCGAAGTCAGACCGGCAATTAGACTGGCGGCCAAAAGTCGCAGCATGATATTGACCGGGATGCCCCAGACATTCGATTCGACACCGGCTTCGGACAGTTCAAAGTAAATCAGGACGAACGTGCCAATGTGTCGGCCGTCAATTGCGAGTCTCGTCCAACTCGAGCCCGTTGGCGGAGCGCTGGGCCCCAGGTCCACGCTGCAATAGGTGGCGGAGCTGCACAGTGGCCAATCGTCGCCGACCTCGATGTATTGGCGAGCGGCTTTACCCGTGGTCACGACACGATCGTCCGGATCAAGCCAAACGTAGGTTTCGGCGATACCGAGAAAAGTTTCCAACACCCCGGTCGCATTCTCGGTGGGCTCGTACTGCCCGCGATCGTTGAAGGTCAGGTTGTCGGTGAGGTAGCTTGCGAATGGGGTTGAAGGCGATCGTGTGGATGAATCGGATTGTTCGATCGCGGCGATCTCTGCGAAATTCACCAGGATCGAAGTCAAGAACATCAGCGAGAACATCGACAAGCCAAGCACGAAAGCTAGGCGAACACTGATGCGATGGGTCAGTTGAACGCGGCGGGGTTCGCGAGATGGTGCAGTGGGGTTTTCCGTTGGCACTTTGCCACCGCTCACGATTCTTCCTGGAAGCGGTAACCCACACCCCAAACAGTTTCGACGTAACGCGGATCGGACGGGTCTTTCTCAATTTTGCTGCGCAAACGAGCGATGTGCAGATCGACGGTGCGGGCATCGCCGTCGAACGTTTTGCCCCAGACGCGCTCGATGAGTTGATCGCGCGTCCATGCCCTCCCGGGATTGCTCATCATAAAATGCAGCAGATCAAATTCGCGCGGTTTGAGTTCGAGGCGTTGTTCGTCACGCCCAACGGTCCGCGCTTGCGGGTCGAGCCACAACGCGTCGGCTTTTAACATGCCCGTTGAAGACTTTCCACCACTTCGGCGAAACAGTCCGCGTATTCGGGCGACGAGTTCAGGCATGTGGAAGGGTTTGACCACGTAGTCGTCCGCACCGACATCGAGACCACGAACGCGTTGCTCGGGTGCGTCGCGCGCGGTGAGCAGGATGATAGGAATGTCACTTCCGCTGGCACGCAGCGATCGGCAAAGGTCCAACCCGTCGCCATCGGGTAACCCGAGATCCAGCAGAATCAGGTCCATGCTGGCTTGCACTTTTTCTTGAGACTCGGCCAGTGTCGCCGCGACGCTAACCGTAAAGCCAGCCGCCTGGAGGGCGTCGAGGACTTCAAGACGAATTCTCTCATCATCCTCGACGAGTAGAATTTTTCTGGATTCGGTGGCTGCGTTCATGGTGTTGGACTCTTTGTTTGCAGTTGTCTATCCCGTTGCGCTAACGCGATCGCTCAAGTGCAATCGGTTGGTTTACCGCCCACGTTGCACCGACTTCTTGCTCGTTTCGCAATTCGCGCACCCCACACTGGACGCAACGGTAAACATCGTCATCGCATCCTACCGCGTATGATTAAGGCGAATGCCCTCCACGTCAACGTATTCTGGTCGTCTGGATGATTATAGCGATTCGGCGATCGATTCGATATCGGATTCGCACAGCACCATACAAGCACGTGCTACGCCGCGTAGATCCATGCGGAAAGTGGGAGATCGACCAGCTCGGCGTCGGCGAATT
The DNA here is from genome assembly GCA_021604825.1 of Phycisphaerae bacterium. The sequence goes on from BQJS01000051.1 coordinate 9,383, forward strand.
CACTTTCGTCCAGTGCGACGCGCAGGGCCTTGGCATCTTCAGCCAGCGATGTCTTGATGTACCCCAGGGCGAGAACCGAATTCAGTGCTACCGAATGGCACGCCGACGTGATGCGTCCGACCTGCTTGGTGTCGGCAAATACCCACGAGTCTTTGGCTGGCATCCGCTCACCTGAGATTTTCAAACCCACCAGCCGTCGGGCCATGCTGTCGCGACTGCGCATGCGTTCGATGACCTCTTGGCCAAGATAACACCCTTTGACGTAACTGATTCCCCGTTCGGTTTGGAGCGTTTCAGGTGGGATGACTTCCGAATCGATATCATCGACTGAGATCGGGATGCCGGATTCGATCCGGATGATCGTTTGAAGCTCATGCTCCAGTTCGATCATGTTCAGTTCAGACGCGACCGCTTGAATTTTCGATTGCATGGCGTCGGCGGATGCTGCGGGCACATAGAGAGTCGCAGCCATGTAGAAGCCGGTGCTTCCTTTGACCAAACGAACTTCGTGTCCGTCGATATTTGTGGTCGAGTGTTGCAAGTCGGCGTAGGCTGCGAAGTTGTTACCCATCCCGAGGCGTTCGACGAAATCAGCAGTCTTGGGTCCGATGACGTCAAGGCGGGTCCAGGACGCAGAAACATCGTTGATTTCGACGTCTTCAACGACGCGGTACTTACCAAGGTGGGCGATGGATTCGTCAGCCCATCGATTGTCGAGGTCGATCCAGAGGCGATCCTCAAGCACCAGGCAATTCAAATCGCAGACCGTTCGGCCCTGAACGGTGACGGCGAACGCGTAATTGCCGTCGCCCGATTGAAGGGTGCTGATCGTGTTCGTGGTGAGGTTGTGCAGCCACGAGGCCCGATCCGCGCCGGTGATTTCGTAGAGGCGGCGCTGGGTGTCTTGAAAGAAACCGCCGCTTGTTTGAACCGATTTGTACGATGCGTTGATTGTGTCGTTCATGTGAGCGAATATACATCAGCTGGCTGGAAAGAGCGACATCGCGCGGATTCGATTCACCGTCATTCCTGCGCACGCGGGAATCCAGAATCGCACGAGGGTCTCTACTGGTCTTTTTACCACAGATGATCGCAACGGAACCTTCACGGCCGGTTGCGTCTTTTTGCAAGGGTGTCGCATTCGTCTGGATTCCCGCTTTCGCGGGAATGACGGCGGGGGGCGCCGTTCGCATCGTGTACATTAGTCGAATCGCATGCTCTAGGTTGCCGAATGCTTCGACAGAAACCCTACGCTGGATGTGAACAATTGCTGCGTGAGGCGCGGTTGGTCCTGCTCGAGTTCTTCGGCTTCGATGTCGCCCAGGTTGGCCAGGCACATCGGGCAATTGACCAAGTCGATATGAAACTGGGTGTATGACAACCACGGATCTTCGAGCACGCCCAGCGAATATGAACCTAGCGTACTTCGTTTCAGGCAGGTGAGTCGATGTTGTCGCCAGACACGGGCGACGGTGACTTCGGCGTGTTCGTCGGTGAATTGCTCGGCGCTGCCGATGCCATCGTCCTCAAGAAATGATTTGAGTTTCGCAATCGCGCGGAACTTGATGCCCGCCACTTGCTTCTGATCGATTTCGAGTGCTTCGGATACTTCGAGATTGCGCTTGCCTGCAAAGAAGATCAACTCGATGACTTGCAAGTCTGCAAACGCCGAACGATCGCGATACTCGTGGATCAAGCGGCGCAGCAGGTCGGCGAGTTGTTGCGACATGGCGGCGTTTTCTTCGATCGCAGCCGCTGCCTGCGAAGGCGTTTCTTCGTTGGATGGGAGGATGCGATCCCACCAATCTTCATCTTCGGAATCGACGTTCAGCGGTGTGATTTTTCGACTCCGTAATCGATCGACCAGTTTGTAGCGCAGGATCGTAAAGAGATAGGTTTCGAGCGATCGCGACGCATCGAAGTTGGGCAGCGAGTTGAGGAATCCGACGAACGTTTCCTGCACGAGGTCTTCCGAATCGGAAAGGCTCGCGGTGCGCGAACGGGCGAACGCCAAAAGGCGGCCATGAAACCGATCGATCAACTGACGCCAGGAAGCTTCGTTCCCGTCGCGGATCTCGTCGATGAGGTATCGATCTGCTTGGCCCGGGTCCACCGTGTCATCACTTCCGTCGCAAGGGTTGTCTAGTTAATCAATCAACTTGGTCAATCGAATGGTGCGTACCACTATCCTACAACCAACCTCGACGATCTGCCAAGAATCGCTTCGTCGAACTTCGTTTGATCTTGTCCGGAATCAGCGTTTAGCGGAATCGGCGGGTTCCGAGTTGTTTGTTGGCTGCGTCGATAGCGCTTTGCAAAAGGACTGCCACGGTGACAGGCCCAACGCCACCCGGAACCGGAGAGATGAGCGACGCTTTCTGAGACACCTCGTCAAAGAGTACGTCACCCACGACGCGTGCGGGCGTGCCCTTGGCTTCGTTGGCTGGCACCGAATTGATGCCGACATCGATGACGATCGCCCCGTCTTTGACATGATCCGCAGTGATCATCTCCGGGACGCCAGCCGCTGCGATGAGGATGTCGGCGCTACTGGTGTGACGAATCAGGTCTTTGCTGTACTTGTTGCAGGTGTTGACGGTTGCTTCTTCAGCGATCAACGCGAGGGCGATCGGTTTGCCCACGATGTTGCCTTGTCCGATCACGGTGACGTTCTTGCCGAGAAGCTCGACGTTGGCTTCGTTTAAGATCGTATGGACAGCCAGCGCCGTGCAGGGCGCGTTGATCGGCGTGCCGTAGAACATCAGCCCGATGTTGGAGGGGTTTACGCCTTCGATGTCTTTGTACGGATCGATCGCGTACTGGGCGGCTGGCGCGTCCAGATGATCGGGGAGCGGAAGGTTCAGGAGAATTCCCGTCACGTCATCGTCGCGGTTCAACTCGTCGATGAGCGATTGCAACTGCGCGTCGTTCGATTCTTCGGGAAGCGTATGAAGGCGGTAGTCGATTCCGATTCGCTTGCTACGTTTCTCTTGGGAGCGCGCATAGATAATGCCTGACTCGGGTTCGCCGACGATGATGGCGTCCAGTCGAACGCCCACACCTTTGTCCGCCAACTCACGAACACGCATTTCGTTCTGTTGCCGAATCTTGGCCGACAACTCTGTGCCTTGGATAATCTTTGCGGGCATAGTCGTTCTCTGCCCAACTGGCGGGCGAACTGCGGAGTCTTGGATTCCTATTGGCCGAACAAACGACCGATGGGTTTGAATACGCTACGGATGACGTCCTGCCGGTACCGGGGCTGATTCCAAATGTAAACGGCTGCGACGACCAGTCCAAGCGAACAGCATACCAGAAGCGTTCGTTTGATTTTGCGAATCTTACCGGCGAAGCGGTGGGCCATGCCCGGGTCGCCCGATTGTGCGGTTAAGAAGGCCATCCGCGATGCGATGCTCGAATGTCGCCAACTGGGTTCGGTGGGTGGAATCCCGTTTAGAAACGCGACCTTTCGCAGCGCACCGACGAATACCTGCGCTCCGGTCGAGCAAATACCGAGTTCGTTATTGGCCGGAGTTGGCGGATCGATATCATTGTGAACCGCGCACGGGTTCTTGCAGTCGAGCGCGTTTTCGTGCGGCGAGGCGCACCACGCTCCGTACACGTCGGCTTGTCTTTCAAAGCGGCGTGAAATCCACCCGAAGCAAATGCCCCAGAGCGGGACCAGTGCCCCCATTCCGATGAACTGGATGGTATCGCGGTCCAGATCCCAAGCGGGATGCAGGCCTGTGGACATGCGGGTCAGGAATTCCATCACACCCGACACGATCAACATGCTGGCGAACGCGAACAGCAAGAAGTAGGGGATATGGTGGTGATACACGTGACCGGCTTCGTGACCGAAGACGGATTCGATTTCCTCGTCGCTCATCTTTTCGATCAACGTATCGGACAGCAGGATGTACCGGAGCTGCGGGAAGATGCCCATGACGGCAGCGTTGACCATTTGCCCGTCGCTGTTCCATACGAGAATGTCTCGGACCCTTAAATTGATTCGTCCGCAGAGCGATTCCAATTTGTCGCGTAGGGGGCCCGCCGGCAAGGATGTCGTCGACCAGATGTAACGCAGCAGGAGCGGTGAGAGGATGAACAGTATTGTGGCTGTCAGCCCAAGGATGGCTTCAGGTGCCCAAGGTGAACCCGCGCGTTTGACGAACCAGGCGCGGTTTTCCTGCGTCGCTGCATAAGCGAACACGATCAGCGTGAGGGGTATGGCTACGATGAGAAGCTGGTGTCGAACGTTGAAGAGAACGTAATCGATGCGGGATGATGTGCTGCCCAGGAACCCGGCATCGCGGCTGGCTTTTTCGACGGGATGAATCACCCACCAAAGCGCGATCAGCCCAACTAGGTATGGCAGAAGAAGGCACATTTGGGGTAGACCCGAGAGAACCGAGATGAAGGGCTGATTCATCAACTGCTGAGGGCAGGCGGTCATGAATTGTGAGACGCCGACTCCCGCAAGCATCGCCAACCGCAGCAAACCCGTCTGCCGATGGAAGGCGTTCAGCGTCGCCGAGAGTCGATTCGCCCGGGACTGGAGTTTCGTTTTTGTGCGTTTGCTGAGGAGATGGCCGAGAAACACGCATGTAACAGGTACCGACCACGCGAACACGGGACACCAGAAAGGGTCGGATAACCAGAGGGCTTTGGAGGGCGTTTCGGGCCACCAAAGTAGCATTCCAAAAGCGACGATGATCTGTAGATGCATGTTAAAAAAGGGGTTGCGCCCTATTGCGTCAGGAGGTCATTTGGGTGTCAAATGCAGCTGGGCTGCGAATGTTTTCTTTGAGGGCAAACGCTTTACCGCCCTCGTAGCCTATTGGTATCATGCTCAACCATCCATCTGTAGATGGGTATTTATCTTACGTTGAGGGATTGAACAAGACGTTTGAATTGCGGCAACGCAAGAAGAGGAAGAATCGGCCATGATACGTGAAAACATTAGAATCACGATTGCCTGGGTGCTGTTGCTGACGTTTACTGCCCAAGCACAGGTTGAAACCGAAGTTGAGACCCCTGACAAGCCGATCGTGCCGGCTGACGTTGCGGAGGCTGCGGGTTTGAAATCAACCGCCAAGCCCTCGCCCAATCGGGCACGTCAAATCGGCATGTTAAAACAATTCGAGAATGAAATTACCCGTTCACTCGAAATGGACGAAGATCAAGCCACCGAGATAAGCGAGGTGTTTCGGGATTACATCGACGGGCTGTCGGAAGAAGTCGACGACCGTCGAGAAGCGCGACGCGAAAACGCCGAGATCATTCGTGAGTTGGTCGACGAAATGCGCGAAGCGCAAAAAGACCGCGATATGGAACGCGTCACGGAACTCCGCGAGGAAATCGGCGAACTGCGGGCTGAGTACGCCGACGCAGAAGAACCGTTGAATCCCGACGAGTTCTTCGATGAACTCCGCGAACTGATGAGCGAGGACCAGATCGAGACGTTTGATCCATTGGCCGACCGATTCAAGAAGCGCATCGCTGGCCCCAACACGAAGGCGCAGAAGTCCAAACTCAAGCTTTACAAAAAGGCAGCGCACTCGATCAATTTGCCCGAGGACCAAATGGCCGCCGTCCGTGAGATCTTTGTCGATTTTGCAAAGGAAAGTCGCGGCGCTAAAGGCGCAGCGGTTGCGGAAGCTGACGAAGAGTTGCTCGAAATGATTCTCGATGAACTTGACGAGGACCAAGCCCGCGAATTTATACAAAAGGTCGACAATCTGGAAAAAATGCAGAACCGCGGACGCGGAGATCGCAGATCCGAGCGAAAACGCCGTGGCGCTGCCCGCGACAAGATTGAAGCCGTCGAAGAGCCGATCGACGAAGAAGTTGAAGATGCCGTCGAAACAAACGAGGCCGATGTCGAGCGCATACGCGAGGAGCCCGCTGGCGAAGACATTGAGGACTCAGAAGAATAGCCGCGAGGACGTGACGCAATACCCGTGATTCAACCGGCGGGATTAAGAACGTCCGAAACAACCGCTGGCAGGGTGGGCTATGCCCATCAGGTCAAAATCAATCGACGCGAATTGAGATTCAAAGAGAGAAGCCATTGTCTGCGGTGGGGTTGCGCCCGCTACATGCTGAATCCAACTTAGCTATTCGACAGTTCCGACCCTCGGCACATATCTGCGAGCTCCCGCACTTGCTTCGCCAAGTCGCTTGACTTTGATTCTCTTGGTACCGATGTGGTGTCGGAATCCGAGTCACCCTTGCGGGCGCTTTCAATCATGGAGCGGATTTCGTCGAGCGAGCGTCGATTGCGCATGAGAGCTTGGTCGAACGACTTGGAATTTGTTCGACGTCGGACGGCGTCGCCCGTCGTGTTCGTGTTGGCGGTGTCATCTGCGCTTCGTTGGGTCAGTCGCCGCGCCCTACCTTCGAGATTGTCGAATACGTTGCGAAGCGAAATAGTCAGGCGACCGGTGCGGGCGGTCTGCTCGCTCAGGCGCGATAGTGTTCTTTCGGCGGCTTGTCGTGCCGACCTGGATTCGCTGACGACGGTTCGAACGTCTTCGGTCGCAGTCTTGGTTTCTGCCAGCAGTCTTCGCACGAGGACTGCGAGTCGTCGCATCTGAGCCGAGTCTCCCGCGCCAGCCGACTGGCTTACTTCGGCTACGATCGATTCCGGTGTACCGATTGAATCGATTTCCGAAGCGGTTACCGGGGCGTGAATGCGTTGCTCGAATTCGGCGGACTCTGTCTTGGGCGCGGTGGCTGGTGCGCTTAGGCGTGACTGCCAGTTGGCTGGCGGTTTGACGCGCGGTGAGGCAAACTTCGATCCCCCCTGTGCCACGGTCATCATTTGTGCGATCACGTTCTTGATGAACGGGCCATCGATTTCGTTGGTGTCGGCTGCGTACGAACTGAGCATGGCGTTGTCGCAAAGTGTGTTGATCAGTCGTGGCAGCCCCTGCGAATATTCGTAGATGGCGTCGATCGCTGAAGCGCTGAGGATTTTTTCAGGATACGTTGCGCCAGCCACACTGAGTCGGTGGAAGATGTACCCTTCCGTTTGCGAGCGCGTCAGTGCTCCCAGATGAAAACTGCGGAAGATGCGTTGTCGCAGTTGCCGCATGTCGTTGGCTTCAAACATCTCTTTGAGTTCGGGCTGCCCGACGATGACGATTTGCAACAACTTGGCGTCGTCGGCTTCAAGGTTTCCGATCATGCGGATTTGTTCAAATGCCTCGCGCGTCAAGGCCTGTGCCTCGTCGAGCATGAGGACGACGGGTTTGTTCATCGCGAAACTGGAGAGCAGGAAATCCTGAAGCAGCCGCGTTAGTTCGACATTGGTGGCATCCGAAGGCGCGTCGATGTCGAATTCGCTGCAAACGGTGTGCAAGAGTTCGTTGGCGTTGATCTGCGAGTTGTTGACGCTGGCGAATGCGATCCCCGTACCGAAGTGTCGCAGCATCAGGCGGGTGACAAGCGTCTTACCCGCACCAACTTCACCGGTCAGCACGACGAACCCTTTTCCCTCGGCGATGGCGTAGATCAGCGATGCCAGCGCTTCTTCGTGATCGGGCGTTGAGAAGAAGAACCTCGGATCAGGCGTGTTGTTAAACGGCAGTTCACGGAGTCCGAAGAAAGATGCGTACATTGGCTATGCCTCTTAGCTGGGGGCGATCATTTTCCCTGAATGAACCCATATATAGGTCCTAGGAATATCGGTCGCGCGGCGCACGCCCTGTAGATAAGCACGCCCAATAATTGTCGGGCGTTCAACCAGATAAGACGCCAAGGCCCAAACGTCCGAAATCATCGTGAATATTCGCAAGTTGGGTTCAGCGCGACGCGTCTTCTCCCGATAAATCGAGCGGACGACCGATATCTCGCGCCAACGGAGATGTTGCTGGCGGAGATGAATACATTCGAGCGGTTGGTCCAAAGAGAATCCATACGCCCAGCTGGTTGACGTGACCAGGTGCGTGCAACTTCGGTGGAGATGCCATCCGTGAAGTTACTTCGTCGAAATCCAGTGCTGATCGTGTTGGGGTTGGCTTGCCTTGCGACCTCGACGGGATGCCAATCGAAACACCACGATCTCGTTTCGTTTCTCAAAGCCCACGAGCACGAAGTCTCCGCGATCGAGTATCGCGTCGGCATTCCCGACGTCATTGAGATTTCTGCGCCGCAGGTGTTGGAGATCGATCGCATACGGCAGACCATCCGCCCGGACGGGAAAATTTCCCTTCGATTGCTCGGACCGGTCAAAGTCGTGGGCATGACAGAGAAAGAAATCGCAGCCAAAGTGACGCGGTTGCTCGAGCCTTACTACGAAGATCCCAAGGTGCAGGTCCGCGTCACGGCGCACCTGTCCAAGAAGATTTATCTAGCCGGTCAAGTCCAGTCCAGCCGCGGAAACAGTCAAGGCGGGGTTGCAGCCGACAATTGGACGGCGATGCCTTACACCGGGCGCGATACGGTGCTGGATGTGCTGGCCAAAGGAAGCATGTCGTTTATCGCCTGGCGCACCAAAGTGCAGGTGATTCGCAGTAGCCCGCACGAAGACGAACGTCGCAAGATCGTGGTGGACATCGACAAGATGATTCGGTCTGGAGACACCAGTCAAAACGTGCTATTGCAGCCCAACGATATTGTGCTGGTGCCACCGACACCGCTTGGTTGGTTGGGACTCCGCGTGCAGGAAGTGTTGTTCCCGTTCCAGCCAGTGATGCAAGCGTATAACACGCCGGCGAATCTGATTGATTCGACGGAAGAGTATCAAAACCAAGACGACTGACCCCTTTGACGAGAAGCCCAAGACGATCGATTTGAATCCAAGTCCCTGATTCCAAATCATCGTCGCCAGTGAGAGATTCGAGAATGGGAAGAATCGCTGAAGCATTGAAGCGAGCGGAAGACGAACGGCGCCGCCGGTTGGGCGAAGAGGGTGGAACCGCCACCGCGGTACTCGAGCGCCCCGACGGCGAGCCCCTGCAACTTGACGAGCAGGTGAGCGATTTCCGCGTGGTCGAACCGCAAACGCCCGAGCTCATGCTCGAACAGGGCATTCACGAGTCGGTCGTGTCGTATTACAGCCGCTCGTCGGCTGTCTCCGAACAATACCGCTCGCTGCGCACCCGACTCCTGACTCAAAATCCGCAGAACGATCATCGTGTGTTGGCGATCACCAGTGCCATCCCGCGCGAAGGCAAGAGTGTGACGACGGCCAACATGGGCATGATCATGGCCGAGATCCGCCACTTCAAAGTGCTGATCGTCGATTGCGACTTCAGGCGAAGTCGTTTGGGCCTGCTCTTCGATTCGCAGAAGCGCCCTGGATTGGCGGACTTGTTGCGTGGGGCTGCGACCTATGAAGATGTGGTTCAGCCAACCTGCGTGCCAAACTTGTACTTGGCCAACGCCGGTCAGACAAACGGACGGTCAGCGGCTGAATTGCTGGCCACGCCGCAGTCAGCGGCGACGCTTCGCCGGTTCCAGTCAGAATTCCACTACACGTTCATCGATACGCCGCCCGCCACGACCGTGACCGACGTTGGCATCATCGGGCAGATGTGCAATGGCGTGATTCTGCTCGTGCGTTTGAAATTTACGCCCGAGGCTTATGCCCGTCGCGCGGTGCGTTTGCTTCGGGTCAACAAGATTCCGATCCTCGGATGTTTGCTGATTGGCCAGGATGAGCGGCCTTCCGGCGGATATGGGTACCGCTACGCCTACGATTACTATCGATATGGTTATTCGAGGAGCGGTCCCGGAAAATCAAGGAACCCCCGTTGATTCAAATGTCGGATGCGGGGGCAACCGTGCCCACCATGCCACTTTGCGATCGACTCATCATTTGCATCGCCAGCTCCTGGGACATTGATCCCACGAGCAAACATCAGGTGATGCGCATCCTCTCACAAACCAACGATGTGCTGTGGGTGAACTACCATGGTTCGCGGCGGCCTTCTTTGAATCGCAAGGACGCACGATCGGCGTTTGGTGCGCTGCGTCGGGTGGTCAGCGGTTTGAAGCCAATTCACGAACGCATGTCGCAGTTGACGCCTTTGGTGATTCCTGGCGCACGCGATCCGCGGGTCCGTCGACTGAATGAACGCCTTGTGGTGTCGCAAATCAAGCGCGCTGTTCGGTCCATGAAAAAGCCAAATCAACCCGTGCAGCTATGGACCTTTGCGCCAGACGTAGACTTTCTGGCGGGGCGCTTCGACGAAGAACGTTTCGTTTACTACTGCGTCGATGACTTCGCAGCATTTGAGGGCTTCGATGCAGAGGCAATCGACGCAGCCGAAACGCGCCTGTTGAAACGCTCGGACGTGGTGCTAGCCACCTCGAAACCACTTCTAGTGAAGTGCCAGCGGTCTCACTCGAATGTGCATCTGGTGCGACATGGCGTGGATCACGGACACTTTGCATCTGCACTTGGCCACCCCGCGCCGCCTGAAGAACTTCGCGAAATCCCAAGACCCATTGCTGGTTTCGTCGGCTTGATCGATCACTGGTTCGATACGCAACTCATGTCTGCCGTCGCAGAGCGAATGCCCGATGTTTCGTTCGTGCTAATTGGCGATGTCCGCGTTGATCTGGGGCGGTTGGCCGACCTGCCAAACGTTCACCTGTTGGGTCGAAAGTCTTACACCGAGCTGCCGAAGTACCTCGCGACATTTGATGTGGGCTTGATTCCTTTCGTGCGCAACCAACTCACTGAGAGCGTCAACCCTATCAAGTTGCGCGAGTACTTGGCGGCTGGTTTGCCTGTTGTTTCAACCGACTTGCCGGAAGTCAGACGGTATGAAGAAGTCGTATCGTTGGCCGACGTCCCAGAGGCGTTTGCACATTGGTGCCGGTCGGCGATCGATTCAAACAGCATCGAAGCCCGCCAGCGACGAAGTGAATCGATGGCTGAGGAGTCTTGGCACTCGGTCACCGAGCGTCTCTGCGACATTGTCATGGCGTCATCCACACAAGCGTTCGATCCGCAGATTTGTCTCACCCCCCAATAGCAGCTAATCTCCGCCGCAACGACGCCCCCGTGGCGTACCCGATTGACCGAGGCGGAACATGTGGAACATCCTTAACGGAACGATCATCAACGCCCTCGCGGTGGCAGGCGGATGCGGTGTGGGGCTGTTGGCCGGCCATCGCTTGCCGGAGCGGTTCCAGCGGATCATCCTCGATGTGTTGGGCTTAATTACCATCACCCTCGGTGTGGATGCAGGCGTCTTGGGAATGAACACGATGGTGCAGTCCAACATGCCACCGGGTGATGCCGGCAAGACCTACGGGGCGATGCTCGGTTTGGTCATGGTGACGTCGCTGATCATCGGGTCGATCGCCGGAACATTGATGCGTTGGCACGAAGGCATCGAAGCGCTGGGGACGAAGATCCACGAGCGATTTGCTACCGGTGACGGTAAGACGTTTTCCGAAGGATTCCTGACGGCCAGTGTGATCTTTTGTGTCGGGCCGCTCACGATGCTGGGCTGCCTTCAGAATGGGGCGGCGGGTGATCCGAGTTACCTGTATATCAAATCGTTGCTCGATGGATTTTGTTCGATCGCGTTGACGGCATCACTGGGTGTTGGCGTGGCGTTCAGCATTTTGACGGTGGTGGTCTTTCAAGGCGGGTTAGCCGTCGCGGCGTACTACTTTGCCGACCGGCTGCCACAACTGTCGGTGGACATGATGAATGTGGTGGGCGGGGTGCTGCTTCTGGCGACCGCATTGATGATTCTGGACATCAAACGCATACCGGTGGCCAACATGCTGCCAGCCCTCTTCGTGGTCCCCGTTCTCATCTGGGTCGTCGAGCAATTTTCGCCCGGATTGCTGATTACGACCCGATAGCGGTTGTTCAAGTGTGTGCCAACTTCATTCGATCGGGCGTGGCTGCTATGATGCCGGAATGAAGCCGTTTCTTCCCAACGAATCCGACGCCATTGTCGAGGGCTTTCTTGCCGAGTCGTCGCTTCCCGTCAGCGGTTGCGAACAGTGCCCGTACCTTCCCGAGCAGATGGCCAGCAGCGAGGGCTTCTTTGTCGACACCGAGATGGAAGCCGACATCTATCGCGCGTTCATGGATCGGGGGTTTCGCCGCAGTGGTCGGGTGTTCTACCGACCGGCGTGCGAAGCGTGCGAAAGCTGTATTCCCATGCGAATCCCCGTCGCGAAATTTGATCCGAGTAAATCGATGCGTCGCATCTGGCGGAAGAACTGCGATGTTGCGGTGGTTGAGGGCGATGGTAAACCGAACCAAGCGAAGTACGACTTGTTCGTTCGATACCTCGAAGGGCAACATGACGACACCATGTCGCGCGAACGGGATTCGTTCAATGATTTTCTGTACGGATCACCTGTCCCGGCAAAGGAACTCTGTTACAAGCTCGGTGAGCGGTTAATTGGCGTGAGTATCGCCGATGATTTGCCCAACGCTTACAGTTCGGTGTACATGTATTTTGATCCCGATGAATCGGACCGGTCGCTGGGAACCTTTTCGGTGATGGCTGAGATCGAACATTGCCGGCGCGAGGCAATCGATTATTATTACCTCGGGTATTACGTGCCCGGTTCCAAGACCATGTCGTATAAGGCGCGCTTCGCCCCGGCTGAGATTCTCAATCGCGAAGGCGAATGGGTCGCATTCAATCGAAACGAGTACGAATGAGCGTGGCCGTCGATGACCTTGCTAGAGCAAACCCCCGCACAAAGGACTTTTCCAAAATCGATGCGCGGCGAGTCCTGCTGATCAAACCGAGTTCGCTGGGCGATATCGTTCATGCGCTGCCCGTGCTGCACGGCTTGCGGCGGCGGTTTCCTGACGCGCACCTCGCATGGATGGTCGCGAGTCCGTTCATCCCGTTGGTCGCAAATCACCCCGATGTAGACGAAATCATCGAGTTCGATCGCAAGAGGCTCGCGCGGTGGTACTTTCATCCGGCAGCGTTTCGGGCTTTCCGCAATTTCACACGTCAGCTGAAGGCTGGCCAGTTCGATTTGGTCGTTGATCTTCAAGGGCTTTTTCGCAGCGGGTATTTCACGTGGGCCACCGGCGCGAAACGACGGGTCGGTTTTGCCGACGCCCGCGAACTCGCGCCGATGTTCTACAACAAGCGTCTGCCCAAGCGATCTGCCGACGAGCACGCGGTGGAGCACAACTATCGGGTGGCTGAGGCGCTGGGTTTCACCCGCGTCAAACCCACCATCGACTTGGCGATCACCGATGAAGAGCGTTCGCGTGCCCGTGCGATTTTGGATGGCATTGGTATTGCGGAGGGCACGGCGTTCGCAGCGATCCTGCCATCGGCTCGCTGGGAGACGAAGCAGTGGCTGCCGGAGCGGTTCTCCGAGTTGATTGATCGCATCGCGAAAGATCGCGGTATGCAGAGCGTCGTCATGGGCGCACCGGATGAGCGAGAATTGTGCGGGCGGATCGTGAACCAATGTGCCTCGTCGCCAGTAGATATCTCCGGGACGACGAATCTGCGGGAACTGGCGGCCATCATTGAGAAGGCAGCCGTCGTGATTTGCCACGATTCCGGTCCGATGCACCTCGCTGCCGCCCTCGATCGTCCGATGGTCAGCATACTCGGGCCGACGAATCCGCTGCGGACCGGCCCGTATGGGCACCAGGAAAGCGTGGTGCGGCGTGAACTCGACTGCTCACCGTGCTATCTCAAGCGACATTCCCAGTGCAGATACGACCATTCCTGCATGAAAGGGTTGGAGGTTGAGCCGGTATACGTGCGGTTGGGGGCGATGCTCGATCAAAAAGTACCATCCGTCGATAAGAGAAATGTCGAGGGGGCATAGCGTCGAAACTGATCCCCACGTCTAAATCAACCCGTTGAAGGCTGACGATTGGCATTTCGAATGCTAGAATAGAGAAAGTTGTCCCGATTCCGGGTGTGGTCATCCGCCGGATCAAGCCTTAAATGATGATTGGCGAGGGTTTTTCGCTCCCAACGGTGAAGACAGGCCATGGGAGTTCAGTGCTGGGCGTGCATGATATGTGCGAAATCTGGCGCTGACATCGGTAGATTCGTATCTCAATCCAGCACAGGGAGAGTTCAAACGTGAGCGGTATGTGGCGATCAGCACGGTCCTTTGTGGTCAAGCGCGTACTTCACGCAAATGACACGCCACATCGGATCGCACTGGGCGTCGGGCTCGCGACCTTCGTTGGATTCACGCCCACGATGGGGCTTCAAACCGCCATCGCATTGGGGTTGGCTGCCCTGTTTCGAGCGAACAAAGCTGTCTGCATTCCGATCGTCTGGGTGACCAACCCATTTACATTCGTACCCATTTACGGTGCGTGCTGGTGGTTGGGGGCGATGATCCTGCCCGGTGGAGATCCTGCGGTTGGGCAGGCAGCCGTCCTCGACAAGCTCGCAACTTCGACGAGCGGGAGCGGTTTTTTCGCCAACCTCTTCAATGCCGAATTCTGGTCCGGGTTGTTTAGCCTCATGCTCGAACTCGGTGGCGAATTGTGGCTGGGGTGCATCATCGTTGGTGTGGTCAGCGGATTGACGATGTATTTTTTGACGAGGTGGGGGGTCACCACGTATCGTGTCAAACACGAAGCCCACTTGAAACGCAAACAGGAACGGCGCGAACAACGACGTGCCGCACGGAAAGCCAACCCCCATCGTAAGATGATTGCTCCCGCCGGTGAACCCACGTCCCTCTAGTTCTGCACTTGCCAACCCACCGACGTATCCAGCGCGCTCTGCATTTTCCTTAGCACGCTTTGCTATTTCGATTGCTTCGATTCTTGTGATTGCGGCCAACGTGTGCGCTGCGGAGAGTCTTGTCGTCGGGCGCATTGCGGCGGTCTCAACTCAGCGGTCGGTCGTTGCGGTTGATTTGGGCGCGGACGATGGTGTCCGTGAAAACGAACGGGCGGTGATGCTTCGCGATGATTCCGTTGTCGCGACCGGTGTCGTCAATCACTTGCAAGCCGACCGATGCGGGTTGAGCTTTGTGGCTATTGACGGTGCTGAGCCGAATGTTGGTGACAAGGTCATCGTGGTTCGAGCCGGTATTTCG
>BQJS01000052.1 GCA_021604825.1 Phycisphaerae bacterium
CCACTGTAATCGATGGTTCCCGAATTCGCACACGAGAATCGATCCGTCGTCGAGGCAATCGATGTCATAAGGATACCGCAACTGACCCGGATCGCCCCCCATTTTTCCCCATGCCGACAAGAATCGACCATTCAAATCAAATCGCAGAATGCGGTGGTTGCATGCATCAGCCACCCAAAGCGTATCTTCGTCGTCGATGTCCATCGCTGCAGGCCGCCGCATCACTTTACCATCGATCTCACCCGCACATACGACACCCACGAATTCAAACGTCGGCGACCATTTGGTCACGCGGTCGTTGCCGTTGTATTCGCTGACGTAGATAAACCCCTGCTTATCTATTGCGACATCGGTGGGCAGTTGAAACTCACCGTCACCATTGCCCTCTCGCCCGAATCGAGCAAGCTCCTTCCCGTCGGCATCGAAGACCATGACACGGTGGTAGTGCGTGTCGGCGACGTAAAGGCGACCGTCATCGTGCGCATGCAATCCGACGGGTTTACCGGCCAATCGCTCTGGCATCTGCCAACCAAGTTCGAACGAACCGTCGCGCCCAAACCGTTGAAGACGAGCGCTCTTGTCAACCACGTAGATCCGATCTTGAGCGTCGAGGGTCAACGCTCGCGGGTAGCTAAACTCACCCGGTCCGAGTCCCAGACTCCCAAAGACGGCAACAACCTCATCATGCCCTTGGACATCCTGCTTGCAACCGAGCTGCATGCCAAGGCAAACGGCCGCAAAAAGTGCCAAGTGCGTGACACCAATACTGCCACGCGTGGACGGCAAGATGCAGCTTCTTTGGATCCGTCGATGAATCATGTTTCCCATCATGTGTTAACGATTCCCCCGCCATGCAAGCGAGAGCATCGCGATACCCGGGCACGCCGCAACCAAGAGCAAGATGCACAGGGCGGCTAAAATATCATCTTCAAAACGATGGAACTTCTCGATCATTATCAATGACACCGGCGAGTAAACCGGCACGCGTACGAGCGATGTGGTCGTGACGTCGGCTAGGCTCATCGCGGCTGTAATCATGACGCCCGCGCTCATGGTTGGCCAATGATTCGCCAGAGTGACTCGTAACGTCGCAACCCCGGGTGAAGCGCCATCAACCAGCGCCGCTCCGACCGATGCAGCGTCGGATTGCTTGACTACGACATACGCAAACAGCACGCCCATCCATCCGAAGCGGGCGACGCACCCAATCACCGTCAACATCCAATGGCTGTAGATACCTTCAAAAGGCAAGTACGCTGCAACCACAGCCTCACCCACGAGCGCCCCGGGAATCACCGCCCATGCCAGGACCACAAGCGGTGCGATGCGCCGAAGCGGTGCAATAGAGACGACGCATGCGCCCATCAAGATGATCAGCAGCCCAGCCAGCAGCGCAGACCCGAGTGAATAGATAATGTCAGCGCGATAAAGTTGCCATGTCAGGGTGATGGCGCTATCCAATTCAATGTCTTTGATCAAGCCGTACAACGGAACCATGACAGATGCCGCAATCAACAACACGACTAACCCAACCATGATTCGCGGCGGGCGCACTGGCGTGTTGGATGCGTCGTCATGGACTTCGACTGTGCCACGCCTGCCGACGACAATCGCCGCGCCAACCGCAACAAGCATCGGTACCAACAATGGCAAACCAGCGATCACTGTTCCAACCGGATACGGTGACGATGTCGCCTCGCTCAAAAGCGCTGTCGCATAAACGATCATGTCGCAGGCATGCGGCACTGAATAGTCACCCAAAAATACCGCGAACAACAACATCCACGCACCCAAGATCGGCCGAACCAGCACCGACGTCAGCACGCAACGAAACGCGGTAAGTTTGCCGCCACTCAGAAGTGCCACCTCAAAAAGTCGGTGCCCCCGGCGCGCCCACGCCCCGCCGATCAAGAGCGCGGCAATGGGCCAACACCACAATGCCCACACCAAAACGCATCGAAATTCACCCGCGCCTCCCACCCACGACCGTACTCCCAACGCAATTACCATCGGTGGAAGAATCAAGGGCGCGACGATCAAGCTGGCGACGACGCCAATCTGATTCACGTTTGCGGCAAGACCGATCAACATGATACCTGGGATCGCCAACAAACATGCAGCCGTCGCACCCAATGCAGCCAACCCGGCTGAGCGGAGAAACAACCCCAGATGAAAGCCACCGGATGAAGCACCCAAGGTGTCAACCGCGCCCTCGGGCATCGATTCAAAGCATTTGATAATCAACATGACGGCTGGATATATGACCGTTGCCAGAAGCAAGCAGGCACCGACGACCATGAAAGTTGCGAATGCCTTCTGCGTCACTTCAGAAGCGTCTCACGACAGATTCGAATAGCCACCGGCATGGCATCGGCGATTTCATCGGGTGATACAAGGTTGGCAGGGAATAGCGGCATATTGAGTTCTTCGCAAAGCGCTGGGCGAACGGGGTAGTTTCCGGAATCACTCTTAGCCAGCATGCGTTCGACTTTCGCCGAAAGGATGTAGTCAATCAAGCGGTGGGCGGCTTTGTTCTTCTCTGAACCGGCAACCAATGCGACCGTATTCGGAATGGTCAGGATACCAGCCCCCTCCAACTCAGGAAACACCATCGCAATCTTATGGCCTCTCCGCTGCGCCACCAGCACGTCATCCGAATCGGTCATGGCGAAACGAACTTCGCCAGCAATCAGACGACGGACGGCGGTGCTGTTGCCATCGGTCACCAAAACACCGTGAGCGACAAGCTCTTGGAGATACGTCCGCAATCGATCGTTTCCCCAAGATGCCGCCAGCGCCGCAACGTGCCCCCGCGTCGTGCCAAACAAAGGATTGGCGATCGCCAGCTTGGATGCCACCTCAGGTTTCGCCAGGTCTTTCCATGAGTTGGGCACGTCCTGCTGCTCGGTTTGTTCTGGCATGTAGGCAATCACCCGCGCCCGCATCGCGAATCCCGTCCACAGGTCGCCCTCATCGTGATACACGCGATGAATGTCCGCCGCACTGGGCGAATCGTACGCAGTTAAGAGTCCTTCGCGCGCCAACAACACTGTTTGCGATTGCTCGCTCGACCAGAACACGTTGGCTCTCGGATGCTCTTTTTCGGCACGAATGCGATTGACCAGTCCGGTCGTCTTTCCCGCTTCTGAATCGGTCACCAATTCAACGCGAGCGCCGGTTTCCTTTTCGTATTGAGCGATGACGTCGCGCAGAAATCGTTCGTCCACGCTCGAATAAAGGACCACCGATTCATTGGATTCCGACTTGGACGAAGGAGGTTTGCATCCGGCGACGAACACCACGGCAGCCAAAGTCGTCATTGCAAAGTAGACGACCCGTCGGATGGACGTTTCGGATTGATTGATCATAGGAATGGGTCGCTGGGTTTTATTGAGGTGGTGCGCCGTCAGCTATTCTTCGGTCTTCGCGGCGTCATCACCATCGGACTCCGCCGGTTGCGGTTCGCCTTCATCGCCGGATGCGTCATCGCCATCCGCGCCATCTTGGTCATCGGAAGCGGGCGGCATGGTGCCGAATCCTTTGGGCAGTCGCTTGAAGTATTCGCGGACGGCTTTTTGATACTGTCGCGGAATGCGATCGTTATCCACGGTATCGATCGCATCGCGTTCAGCCGCTGCCATCAACTCGACGAAATCTTCGGTGGCCTCACCTTTGACCTGTTCACCATCGACGAGGAACTGACCGATGATGCGACCCTTGGTCGTCTCCACCTTGCCGCGCTCGATCTTGAAACCGATGTTGGTTTGTTCTTTCTGTGCGTATCCGCCGCGACCCTGGCCAATGTTGCCTTGACCACCGCCGCTTCCGCCGCCTTTGCCTTGTCCCATCCCACTACCGTTGCAACCGGAACAGTTATTGCCGTTCTTTTGGCCCGTCCCTGAACACTGCTTGCAGGAATCGCCCATATCATTCTTAGCCGATTCCAAATCCGAGAGCGTCGATTCAAGCTGGCTCATTTCCTGCTCAAGCGATTCCATCTCGCTGAGTTGCTCGCCCGCGGCTTGCATTTCGCTGCTGGCTGAGTCCATCTGACCGGAGCCAGCCGCCTTCGCCGCCTTTTGCATCTGGTCGCTCATCTGATTGATGGCCTGCTTTGCTCCCTGCTGCTTCTTGACTTGCTGAGCGAGCTTGTCGATTTGCTTTTGCGACATGCCGCTTTTTTCAAGCTGCTTTTTCATCTGCTCCAAGTCTTCCTTGGTCAGCTTTTGAAGCATCCGCTCGACGTCTTCTTTCTTGATACCGGCTTGTTCGAGCTTCTTTTGAAGTTGCTTTTGTTTGGCAATATTGTCGAGCTGCTTGGCGAGGTCGGCCAACTGCTTCTGCATTTTCTCAGTGAACTCTTTGTCATTTTCCTGCTTGAGCGTCGCGAGCTGTTCCTGCATTTTTTTCAGAGTCTGCTTGGCTGTCTTGAAATCACCCGCGGCCAACTCACGCGTGAGCTTTTGTACGGGCGTACGTTCACCGGTTGGCTCTTTCAGTGCCCGTAGCATGCGCTTGGTCTCTTTGACCTTGTCGTATTTTTCGTCTTGCTGTTTCTTGCGGACGGCGTCGGCGAGATGGTCGATTTTCTTGATGCCCTCGTGTCGAAGATCCTGCGGTTTGGTCATCTTGCTTTCGGACATCGCCTCCAGCTTCTCGATCTCCTCCTTCATGTCCGACATCGCCGGATTGCCCTTGGCCATCTTCTTGATGTTTTCGAGTCGCTTCTTGACCTCCACCTTGGTGCGCTCGACCTGAACAGAATTCTGAACGCGCGACTTGCCCTTGTCAGACTGGAACAAATCGTCGGGCACCAAAAACATCGCCAGCGCTACAAGCGATGCCGCAATCGCAGATGTCGCAGAATTGGGCCAACGCAATTGCAGGTGTTTGCGAACCGTGACCGACGACGCAGCCGCAGCCGCATCGACACAAACGGCCATGTCAAATGGATCGGTTGAATCGGTCAGATAAAGGCTGCTACTAACGCGCTCCGAAAATCCAGCGGCTTCATCGAGGGCGGTCGCAGCTTGGGCTTCCGTCGGCGCAGAAACCAAACTCCAAATTGTACCAACGATCAATACCGCTCCCAGCGCAATCGCCGTGATCAACAACCAAGGCATCTGCCAACCTGACAAACGAGCGGCCAACACGAACACACCAAATGCCACCGCCCCCCACGTCGCAACGTGCGCGGTCGTTGAAAACCAAACGTTCATCCACAGTCGAGATCGCGCGCGGGCAACTTGTTGCTGGACGTTGGACATGACGGGTGACTCCCAATGATTCAACCCAGCATCGGGTTGATACACATTGTCAGGGTGCTTCAAGTCTGCAGGGCTTAGGTACAATTACCCAAATTGAATTCTACGCTCCAGCCATACCCCAGGCAACCAGTATACTCACGCTGTCGTCAAGATTGGCGTTGATGCTTAAGTGCAATCGTATTCGCCGCCATCGGCGCAAAGCAAATCATCGCCTCAGCATCAGTCAAACATCCCTTTGGTCGGGGAACCACTCAACGGCACCCAATTAATCTGCACGGATGCAATAACGCCATTGTCCGGGAGGACGGTTCGTGTTGCGTTCGACGGATGCTCATTCCGATTCGCTCAACGACGTCCAGCCCGACCGTGCGCGAGCAACCAAAGACCCGAACCGCTGGGTCCTACTCACAGTAGTCCTACTGATCGCCGCTGCCGGTTCATTTGTCGGCACCTACATAAGACTACGCCAAATCGCCGTCTCGGTCGCAGCCGCATTCTGTGTATTTGTGTGTGGCCACCTGACAACCCGTTGGGTCCGCCGATATCAGCCCCGACAGCCTGGGAGGCCATCCAAAACCCATTGGGAAATGAATTCCGTCTACAACCGAAAACTCGCCCAGTACAAACGAATGGCCAATCGGTTGGCGATGTACGCAATGACGCCGAACGAATTTGAACAATTCGTCTTGAAGTACTTTGAGTATTGCGGATTCGACACGGAAACAACTCCGCCGACCGGCGATGGTGGTATCGATGGAATTGTCAGACGTGCCGGCTGCGTCGCATTGGTACAATGTAAGCGGTATCGCAAACCAATCGCCCAAGCACCTTTGAGGGAATTCTTGGGCGTACTCACGAAAGCCAACGCAGATACCGGTTACTTTGTCACCACATCATCGTTTGGACCGGGGGCCCGGCGATTTGCCCGAGGCACGATCATCAACCTTATCGATGGGGAAACGCTGGTGTGCATGATTCAAGCGTTGCCCTATCTCAGCCCGACGACCGGAACACCTATTCGATAGGATTTTTGCGCCTTCGCAAATCGTGGACTGCGGATACAATCAATGTAACTATGTCAACACTCAAACAAACAATATGGCTCGGGTTCATCCTCGCATTCCCATTCATCTGTGGAGCCGCTGATCCAAAGGGTCAGGAAACGCCAGACGAACCCAAAGCAACGCCAGCACCCACACCACCGCCGGAACCAACCGAACTACTCGTCGAGGGGCAAACGTTCAATCACAGCGGTGGAGGTATCGAAGGCGCAACCGTCACGCTCAACCTGAAGTCTGATCAGTCTCTGATCGCCGAATGCAAAACAACGGGGTACGGCGACTTTCAGCTCAAAGCGGATAAGAAGCATTCGGGTGAGGCAACACTAACCATCACCAAGCAGCATTACGTTACCGCCAACATTGACGTCACCCTTTCGGCGAGTGACGAACCACCCTTTGTCGATCATCAAATGGTGGGTGCAATCGTTTTGGAAGGCAGCGTCCTCGACAAGGCATCTCAACAGCCCATCGCAGCCGCCAAGGTCGTCGCGAAGTCAGGTTATAAAGATTACGAAACCGAAACCGATTCCAAGGGCGCGTTCAAGCTGGAGGGCATACTGCCCGGTGGGTTGTCTGTGAAAGTAACGTCGAAGGGATATGCAGATCACGACGCCCGAATCCGCGAAGCTGAGAACGCAGGACTTCAGAGTATCCAGCTTTCGCCGGAACGCATCGTCAATCTGACCGTCGTCGACGACAAGAAATCGCCCATCGCGCGTGTCGTGATTGAGACCATCGACTCACCACACCGGAAGTACCGTCAAGCAACCACCGATGCGAAGGGGCAAGCCCGGCTTGACGGCTTGGATTTCGATTGCGAATCCCTAATGGTGCGGCTCACCCATACAACCATGGTGTCGGATATTGAATTCGATCGCACGCTTGAGTTGCCTACGGACAAGAGAGAATCCGATCACGAATTGGTCATGGCGTCGGCGGGAATCGTTACCGGTAAAATCACGTCGGTATCGCCTGAGTACACAATGCGCGAACCGGTCCCGGCCAACGGTGCCCGTGTTTCGATCGGCAGAACTGCCCAGGAAGCCGCCCCCAAGTCGTGGTCCGACTTTGAAGGCCTCTATGAAATCCATGGTGTGGCCGACGGACCGACCGTTGTCACCGTTCACCTTACGGGGCAAGCACCAGAACTTCGCGCGATCAACGTCAAAGCCGGCGAAAGTACAACCGCTGATTTCAAACTGGCACCGGGTCGATCAATTACCGGAGTCGTCAAAGATGCCGAGGGCAACGGTCACCCGGGCACACACATCACCGCCACCGAATGGCGTGGCCACTCGACGCTGGGGTTGGCTGCGATTAGCAATGCGAATGGCAATTTTGAAATCCTCGACGCTCCAGTCGATGCGTTTGCGGTGTCGGTCTATGCCGACGGTTTCCTGCCGCTCGTCGATCAAGTCATCACAGCCGACAAATCGTCGTACCAGTTTGATCTGAAAGTCGATCCACGGGCCACCGCTTCTGAGATGGCTGCGTCCATCAAGCCCGGTGAGGCTGCTCCTGACTTTGCCGTGAAAACACTCGATGGAACGTCTTTGAAACTTGCCGACCTCACGGGAAAAATCGTCGTTCTCGACTTCTGGGCCACCTGGTGTGGACCGTGCATCGGTGAAATCCCAGGCATGATTGACATTCAGAAAACCTACGCCGCCCGCAAAGACGTCGTCATCATCAGCGTGAGCCTCGATGCCGACGAAGCCAAGCTCAAGTCCTTCGTCAACGATCGAAAAATGAACTGGCACCACGTCTTTGGCGAGTCGGGCAATGCCAACAAGACCGCCGACGCGTACGGTGTGGTGGCGATTCCCTCGCTGTTCGTCATCGATCAAAAAGGCAAGATCGCAATGTCGGAAGGCTCGACGGCTACGGTTAAAGGCATCATCTTGAAACTGCTCGAATCTGGCAGTTGACACATGCCCCCGCTTCAAGGATGTTTACCGTCAGAGCTTACCGCGAAAAGGGGTTTACACGCTTCTAAAAACCCCATCGCCGGGGGCATCGGGGTATCATTGGTATCGTTTGCAATATGTCGACGCGGATGGTTGGGCCTGGCCTGGATTCAACGCCTGCCCGGTTGCTGCGTGGCATTGAATAAGTCTTGGATCGGTAATTCACCATGGAACAATGGGAAGTGGCCCGCTGCACGAGCGTGTGCAGTTCGTCGGGCCGTGAACTTGCAGAAAACGAGCCCATCTTCGCGGTCCTCTACGACGAGGGCGACACATTCCGCCGCGAAGATTTCTCAGTCGAAGATTGGCCGGGACCACCGGCTGACTGCTACTGCTTCTTCAAAACCGCTGTGCCCGCGCGCGAAAAGAAAAAGCGCCTCCTGCTCGACGACGAGGTGCTCATCAGCTTCTTCACCCGACTCGCCGACGAAACGCTCGACGAGCGCATCCGGTTTCGGTTTGTGCTCGCGCTGATTTTAATGCGCAAGCGGATCTTGAAATACGAACAGACCACGCAGGTCGATGGCAAAGAGGTTTGGCACATGCGACTCGTCCGCGAGCAATCCATCCACCAGGTCATCAACCCGCAGCTCGATGACAGCCAGATCGACAGCGTCAGTCGCCAGCTCGGCGCGATCCTTCATGGCGACATGGGTGACTTTGACGAAATCGACGCAGCCGACGCCGAAGCATCTGAAATAGAACCGGTCGACACCGAATCCGTTGATTCTGGGGAACCCGAGCCCGAAGCGATACAGGATGCGAATTGACGGCGGTTCGACGAGTTGCCCTGCATGCGACGCGGAATAATAAGCGGAGAGAGATGATGCCCACTTCACGACTGCCGGTTCGAATGACGGCGATTTCGATCATCTGTGGCGGAATGCTGTCGTTGACGACGGGTTGTCCCGACAGGCCAGAAGTAACCCAGATTCCTCCGTTCGACCCCATCACCATGCAGGAGGCCATTGCCTTAGTCAATGACAACAATCGTGGGCTGCAACTGACGATCAAATCCAGGGGCGGATTCGCCCGCTGCCGATTCACCGACCAGGATGGTTCCAAACGCCGATTCGACGTGGACGCCAACCTGATCGTGCATTGTCCGCGAAACATGCGACTCGACATGAGCGTGTTGGGCAAATCGTACTTTGTGTTTGGCTCCAACGACGAACGTTACTGGGTCGAACAACCTGACGCCCGGGCATTGGCGTGGGGACGCCACGATCGAGATCTCGTTCCGAACGCCAGCGACCTCATCATTCGCCCGGAACTAATCGTCGACGCACTGGGCATTTCGCTCATTCCCGAAGGTGCAGGCGTCGGGCCCAGGCAGCGATTGACGGATACCCACCAACAGCTCATCTTCTTGGACGACAGCGGCCAAATCAGCAAGGAATTCTGGTTGTCCCGGTTTTCACCGCAGTTGATCGATCGTGTTATTTTTCGCGACCCGATGGGCCAACTGGTCATGGACGCCAAGCTCAGCAAATACAAACCGATCGTCACTGGCGGACCGTTGATCCCCCACCGCTTTGAAGTCAATTGGCCGGCAACGGAGGGCTACATGCTCCTGACGATGTCCGGTTGGAAGATGCTGCCGAGGGTCAACAAGGACCACCCGGCGTTCCAGTTCCCGCTTGACCGAGGTGCGGAATTCGATCACATCGTCGACCTCGACGTTGAATTGGACCACATCTACAACCCCATCAAAGCCAGCGATTTGATTCGCCAGCAGTTGGAGCAAGACGGTCAGTTGCAAAACGAACAGTTGATCGACGATGGATACCCGGCTGAGGACGACGCGGCGTTTTCGGATGAGCCCAACTTCGACTCGCCTGACTCCGGTGAGGGGTCTGAATACTCGAACGAATCTGACAATGGTTAAACCAAGCAGCCGACGCGAACCAATGCGTTATGACCGAAGACTCAATGCTTCATCAGCAAATGGGTGGCCCACCTCTTTAGAGGTGGGGGACTCGATTGCGGGTTTGGAATCGAGTCACCCACGGCTAAAGCCACGGGGCACCCCGCCATTCTTGACCGCAATGTTCATGGTCATTTTGTGCTGTGCAAATAGCACAAGCGCCGAAGACCGCGCCACACCGCTATGCGTCGTCGGCGACAGTGAACACGTTTGGATCTACCGCACGATTCCAAAAGACGGGACCGGTCCCGGCAAAGTGACGTTCACGTACGGTCAATCGTCTGACACCGGCTTGCGTTTTCGCAAGTTCCAAGGCGATCCGTTCGGGGGCTTCATCCCTGCCTGTGCGATACGAGGTGAAAACCTTCACGCGTTCTATCGGGACGGTTCGCACTATCGCCTTCGCTTTGTCAAACGGATCCTCTCCGAACCGCCGGGCGACGACGATTTTCGCGAGATCACCGCTCCCGGAGGCGACGTTCCCAAAGCAATATCCGGTGACATCGAATCTAACAGCATCTACGCCATCGTGGCAACGAAATCGGCATTGCAATTACCGTTGCACGAACAGCCAGCCGCAGATTCGACCCCTGACGCATCGACCAACGGAACCGCCGAGGCTCCGATTAAGCCAACCCGCATCACCGCCGCAGCCATCATCGACAGCGATGAGCCCCATGCGCAGTTGTCTTTGGTGCGATACCATCGCGGTGAGTGGCAGTTTGTGACACTCTGTCCGGAATCAATCCAACAAGCGACCGCCACCTGGCTGGCAACGAACCGAAATGAATTCGCAATTCTTTATTCGCCGGGCGACGCCGACAAGAATCTCATGATCACCGCCGGCTCAAGCAAGGGATGGCAGCCGCCCGCTCCCGGACCGAAATTGTCCCCCGCCGGTGTTCTTAATTTCTTCTATGACCAAAGCGTCTGCACGCTGCTCGCCAACGAGGGCGCCGACACCTCGACGATACCCGACGTCAGATCATACAAATGGCTGGACGGCGTATGGAAACCGGGCGAGCGCATGGAACTGAGTGTTGATCCTTCGTTGGAGTTTGGCGGGAGTGTCGCTGCGGGGTTATACGGAAGAGAAGCTGTTCTCGCTTATGAGTTGAAGTCTGAAGGCACATCGGGCGTGTGGGCGGGCGTTTGGCCCATGGCTGGAGGAACACCCACGGCTGAGCCAACCGAAGTACGTCCGCTGAGTCAGAACAGCAGTTCCTCGACGTCATCGGAAATCACCTCGATTGCCATTGCCGTCATCCTGAGCGTGCTGCTATTCATCGTTTTCGTCAGGCGGACTCCCAGCCTCTTCGTTGAGATGGAGACTCCCAAGGGATTCGCACTCGCAGGCACTGGGAAACGAATGCTGGCGTTCGCCGTTGATCTAATCGCAATCTCCATCGTCGCGTTCCCATTGTTCATCACGCCTTGGATCACAGCCAACCTGATCCCCGGTGAAAACATCCAACGCGAATTCTCGTACTTGCTCGAGATCGACCCAAACGCCGCATACGAACCTTGGACGAAATGCCTGCTGCTCTACGTCGTCTATTCAGCCTCGATGGAACTCGCTTGCCGCGCAACCATCGGCAAACTCGTCGTTGGCCTTCGGGTGTGTTCAACAACCGGATCACGCGGCACATCGCTCGCGATCATCGTGAGGAATTGCCTTCGATTTGAGTTGTACTACAAGATGTCATTTCTGCCGCTAGCCATGCTCGTCATTCTCACCCGCAACCACCAGCGCCTGGGCGATCTAGTCGCCGGCACCCTCGTCGCAGAAGCCGTCAAGAAAGAACAAACCCAAACAACCCGGGCATAGCGACACCCTACGCGCCTAAAGCATGCATTCGCACCTGACGTGGATGATTCGAAGAATTGGAATCAGACAACAACTTGCTCTGTGAACTTCTTGCGGGCCTCGCCGACGATGTAGAACGAACCGGTGATGCAGATCAGATCGTCGCGTGACACGGCTCGTTCGGCGATGCTTAGGGCGTCTTCCAGGTTCTCGGCGACCTGGGCCATCTTGGTGCATGACTCCTGGAACATGTGCAGCAAATCGTGCGGGTCGGCTGACCGCTTGGTGCGGGCCGAGGTAAAGATGATTTTGTCTGCCCCCAATTGCACGTGCTCAAGCATGCCGGCGATGTCTTTGTCGCGCTGACATGCGAAGATCACGATCATTGAATCATATGGGACCGTCTGGCCAATCGCCCGCATCAGCGCCTCGACGCTGGCCGCATTGTGCGCACCATCGATGAGCGTACGGGGTTCGTCGCGAACCATCTCCATGCGGCCACGAATCTTCACGTTGCCCAATCCTTCGATGGCCTTCTGATCGTCGATCTTAAAGCCGCGCGTCTTCAGTGCATCCATCATCGAGAGCGCGACGCTGCAATTGATCGCCTGGTGTTCGCCCGGAAGCGGAACCGGCAGATGCTCAAAGCGACTTCGCGAGGTCGTCAGCGACAGTCGCGTATGCGGGCCTAGTAGCCGCGTGGCTTCAAATCGATAGCTGAATTCGTTGTCGTCGCCGGGAACGCAGAACGTCGATCCCATATCCTCAGCCGCCTTCTTGAGGACATTCATGACTTCGGGCTTTTGTGGGGCACTCACGACGGGAACGCCCTTCTTGAAGATACCGGCTTTTTCTTCAGCGATCTGTGCCAAATCGGAACCCAGAAGCGCCGTATGGTCGTAGCTGATATTCGTCACGCCGCAGACTTCGGGCTTGATGATATTGGTCGAGTCCAATCGCCCGCCCAGCCCAGTCTCGATTACCGCGAATTCCACTTCCGATTCCGCGAACCAGACGAAGGAAGCGGCTGTCAGCAATTCAAAATAGGTAGCCTCTTCGTCTGCTCCAAGCGTCTTTGTTGCCTCGGCAGCGACCTTGGAAAGCAACTTGGTGAATTCCTGCTCGGTCGGCATTTCGCCATCGATGGTCATGCGTTCGCGAACGGTGGTCAAGTGTGGCGAGGTGTACAATCCGACCTTGTACCCGCACCCCTGGAGCATGCACGCCACCATCGTTGAAGTGCAGCCCTTGCCCTTGGTGCCAGCCACGTGGACCGTCTTGAATTCCTTCTCCGGATGCCCCAATGCTGCGAGAAGCCGCTTCATGCGATCGAGCTTGAACGTACGCTTGTTGTATGCAACGGGAGGAGCACTCTCGTAATTGCTCATCGATCGGAGATAATTCAAAACAGATCGGTAGGTCCTCAACGATGACGACTTGCGGGCTCGTTTGCCAGTCGACTTCTTGGCAGTCGCCGTTCCATTGGACTTTGCAGTACCATTGCTCTTGGCGGCCCCATTGCTTTTGGCCGTGCTGGTACCCCTTGCGGTTCGTTTGGACTTAGACTTGGTCGCGGCACCAGCCGAAGATCGTCCTGCAGTGGATCGCCCAGATGTGGACCGACTGCTGGTTCGCTTGGTTTTGGTCGCGGATGAAGCTTTCGTTTTGGGTTTGGATCGAGTCGCGGTTGCGCGTGCCATCGTGATAAATTGCCTCGATTTTATGATGCTCTGAACGAATCATCGCCGAGCCGAAAACGGCTGCGCATCGTCCAAATGGGTAACCTGCCCTGTCGGCCCTTTTCGGGGATCCTAGTTCCCCGCAGGACGCCGAACGATAATCGAACGCCTTTAGTACCGCCGCGCCTACGGCAGGTGTACGTTTCGCCCGACGTCTTATACGCCCGGCCTCGTACTGCGTTCGCACGGATCCATCCGTACACAGGTGAAAATAAATCTCAAATGGTTATCATACATGAAATTACGCGATTTTCAAGTTTACCGGACGTTGCAGCCGACCCGAGGCGGGAATTCACAAGCAGGCCACCGAGGACAAAATAGACGTAACCTCCTTAAAGATAGAATTTTATGACTACTACCCAACCGAAATTCACACTAACTTCGGAATCTTCAGAAACCCGCGTTTTTGTTGAGCCAAACGCCCTCAACCACATTGGAAAGTGGGTTTTGAGCAAACGAACACCACCCATTGTAGTTGTGGTCTCGGACACCACGGTCGCCGATCTCTACGGCCAGGCTGCCCTCTCATCGTTGGCCGACGTGAGCCTGAAAGCTGAGCTCATTTCGGTCCCTCCAGGCGATCAATCCAAGTCAATCTCACAGCTGGATGGCATCTTTGAGAAACTGGGTGGCCTACGCGTCCCGCGCGATGGAATGCTCATCGCGCTTGGCGGCGGAGTTGTGACCGATCTAACCGGTTTTGCGGCGGCAACTTGGATGCGTGGCATCGATTACGCCAACTGCCCCACCACCCTCGAAGCCGACGTTGACGCAGCACTCGGTGGCAAGACCGGGATCAATCACGCGGCTGGCAAGAATATGATCGGAGCGTTTCACCATCCTCGCTTCGTGGCCGTCGATCCGACCTGCCTCAAGACGCTGCCCGCTCGCGACATTGCGGCGGGGTTGGCCGAATCAATCAAGCACGCACTGATTTGCGACCCGGCGTTTCTCGATTGGCACGAGGCAAACGCAGAGGCCATCCGCTCGGTCGATCCGATCGTCATGTCCGAACTGGTGACCAGGAATCTCCGCATCAAAGCCAACGTGGTGGAACAAGACGAGAGAGAATCATGCATCCGAGCGTGCCTCAATTTCGGCCACACCATCGGCCACGCCGTCGAGAAGCTATCCGAATACCAACTGCGACACGGGGAAGCGGTCTCCATCGGCATGCACGCCGCCGCCTTGATCTCGATGAAGAAGGGTATGCTCGACGCGCCCTCAGTCGAACGCGTCAAAGCAATACTCAAGTCGTTCGCCCTGCCGATTCAAGCCACCAACCTAAACCCAACCGCAATCATCGAGACAACACTCGGTGACAAGAAAGTCAAAGGCGGAAAGCGCCAATGGGTGCTCCTTGATGGCATTGGCAAATTCGTCATCACGGACGACGTTGACGAGGACTCAATCGAGCAAGCCGTTAACGAGATTTGCAGATTCTGACCAGATCGGAAGCATTTATCGGACCGAGAGGTTCCGCAACCTGACCATAGCCTTTAGTACCAGCAGCCACCGCCGTCAGTTCGCACCCTACCTCCTCGAATTCAAGCCTCCGATTCGGTTAAACTTAGACATATCTGCCATTCGTTTCTGCCATTTCGCAAAGTCGTTTCAAGTTTTCGCAATTTGTGGCTATGCATGGTAGGCAACCCGCAACTTGATCAGCCGGATGCCAGTGAAACCAGAGCTTCAGGGGAAAGCAAATCATCGCGCGCCGGGTCAGCCCCCCACAATGGTCTACGCAGCAGACACGGGCGCAATTGAGGAGTGCAAAATGAATCGTTTGTTTCTACGGATTGGTATTTTTGGATTGGCCGCACTGATGAGTGCCGAATCATATGCAGTGTGCATTGACAACGACAGCGATGGCTATGGTTTTCCGGGCGACGCATCATGCCCGAACGGCCCCGCACCTGATTGCCACGACAACAACCCATCAATCAACCCAGGCGCAACAGAGATCCTATGCAACTCAGTCGACGAAAACTGCAACGGCTTGGGCGACGACGACTTCGACAACGATTTCGATGGTGTGTCGTTCTGCAGCGGCGACTGTGATGACAATAACCCGTTCCGTTATCCTGGTAACGGTGAGATCCTGTGCAACGGTCTTGACGAAAACTGCAATGGTAACGCCGATGACGATAAGAATGTCGACGGTGATCCGGTAACATTTTGCAACGGCGACTGCAACGACAACAACGCTTTGGTCTATCCTGGTGCGCCTGAGATTCTGTGTACCGGAGTGGACGAGAATTGCAATGGGCTCGGCGACGACGATTTGAATTTCGATGGCGATCCGGTCAGCTTTTGCAATGGTGATTGCGATGATAACAACGCCAGCATCTACCCAGGCGCAACCGAGATTCTCTGTAACCTGATCGATGAAAATTGCAATGGATTCGGCGACGACGACACCGACAACGACGGCGACGGGTGGACAGCATGCGGAGGCGATTGCAACGATTCCGTCAATGCGATCAACCCGGATCAACCAGAAAACTGCACCGACGGCATCGATAACAATTGCGACGAGTTGATTGATTGCGGCGACTTTGATTGCACGTTCCACCCAGCGTGCGATGCAACCGACACCGACGGCGACGGTGTCATCGATTTCTACGACGCGTGCCCAACCACCCCAACCGGAACCGCTGTAGATACCAATGGTCGCCCCATCGGCGACTTCGATTTCGACTGCGACACCGACCTGACGGACTACGCGACGTTTATCAGCGGATTCACCGGGCCCTTATAAGTCGAGGAATCGACGCGCTCCGAAACTGCTCTTGGGCGAGTACCGACTTCGCTCAAGAGCAGTTGCTTTTCTGGCGGAAAGCTTTCACCAGGTCTTCAACCGCAGCCGGCCAATCTGGATGGAGGAATTTGAAACCGTTGTTGGTGAGCCGCCCAGGAACAACCTTGCGACTCTTGAGAATGAGTTCCGTCTCTGTTCGCATAAACAACGCCCCGACCGCGAGCATCCATTCCGTCGCCGGCAACCCGAGTTTCGTACCCCAGGCCCGCCGAATCGCCTGCATGAATCGGGCGTTGTCCATCGGATTTGGCGAGCACAAGTTGACCGCCCCCTCGACGTCGCCGTGGTCAATCAGCCAATAGACCGCTCGGACGAAATCGACGTGATGAATCCACGAAACGTATTGGCGACCGTCACCCGATCGACCTCCGAGTCCCTTCCGAACTAAACCCAACAACACGTCGAAGATGCCACCGCGATCAGGACTCATGACCATCGCCGATCGCATTTTGACCTTGCGCGTGTTGGGAACGTCAGCGTCATCAAGTACGCGCTCCCATGCCCGGGCAACGTCGATGCTGAACTTCCAGGTATCGGGCACGTTGGCTTCCTTGCCACCGATGATCCCTGATGCCTCAATGTTCGAAACGTCAAACGTGTGGGCGTAAATCGTCGCCGTGCTCGCCTGTAACCATACCGTCGGTGGTCGCGACGCCGTACGAATCGCCTCACCCACCACCCGCGTTGAATCGACACGCGAGCTCATGATTCGATTTCGATTCTTGCGGTTGTAGCGACAATTGACGGTGTACCCAGCCAAGTTGATGACCACATCTGCACCGTCTATTTCATCCACCCAGGGGCCAAGCGTTCGAGCGTCCCATCCAATGCGCCTTTGCCCACTTCGGTTGGAGCGGTTTGGATGACGGGAGAGAATGACGACATCGTGGCCGTCCGCTCGAAACGCTCGATCCAAGATTGAACCAACTTGTCCGCTACCGCCTGGTATCACAATCTTCATGGCAATCGCGTCCCGGCGTCGTCGTTAGGTTCAATTTCCTTTACCGCCCCAACAAGATCCACGCCACTGGCTACTGGCTTCGGAGGATCCAGATCCGGTCCGTAGTAATCATCCATCCGTGATTTTCGCTTTTTCTGCCCAGACATGCCGCGCTTGCGCGCTTTCGAGAAGGCGTACAGATTCAGGAAGTGCATCGCGCCGAGAACGAGTAAGACCATTCCGACTTTCGTGCTGGTGTATTCGATCGCCTCGACCCAGTCGTTCGGCTTGGCGCCGAATCGTAGAACGGTGGTCACGTACCCGATGTTGAGTAGATAGAACCCCACAACTAGCAGGTGATTTACCGAATCAGCCAACTCTGTATTCCCGCCGAACGCATCCACCAAAAAAATGCGCCCGTTGCGAAACAAAGTCCGAGCCACCCAAACCGTAATCGCCACACTGATTGCCAAATAGACGCCGTAAGTCACTGATGTATACATGATGATTCTCCTTTGCCGAGGTCCGGCCCGGTTCGAATGGACTCACATTGAGACAATGCGCACCGAGCGTTCGTTGGTTTTAATTTGCGACAGCAGGCGTTTGAAATGCAGAAGCGGTTCGCCGCGATATGGCGGTAGATGGTTCGCAGGATGATCATGACACCGGGGATGCGGGAGAGGGCGTAGAGTGGCCACGCCCACCAGATGCGTTGTGCGACGAACACGACCGCTTCCGCACCACCGACGACTTGCCCGTCGGGTGATAGCACACGTACTTCGGTGAGCGGTTCGCCTTCGCTTAGACCGAGTCGTTCGCGCACCCATGCCGTTTGCTGCGGGGCAATGCGGTAGCCGATTCGCCGAAAGATGCCGGCGAAACGGTTGGCCAGCGTGACGCACATCGGGCATTCGCCATCGAAGAACACCCATCCACTTTCGAGCCCCGCGTCTGTTTGTTTCGTTATTTCTGTCATAACAGAAACTCGCTGTTAAAAAAACACGTGTGTGAACCCGCTGAGACTATCCTGCCTTTTGAACTTCAACGGTCGCATTGGCAGTGCTCTCGCAATCACTTCGCCCCACCCGGTATGAGTTTGAGGATCTTGTCGCCCATCTTCATGAATTTGATCAACGCGCCTTTCGGCAGGCGGCGCATTTGTCCGTACCAGGCGGTCATTGATTCAAAGAACTCCAACATATCGCCGAGGCGCTGTTGGGTGTGGTCATCCTTCGACTTGCCCTTAGCCCCACTCGTCAGCTCGCGCAGGACGGCAAGCGTTGGATCGGTCTCGCGCTTTTTGCGTTCGTCGAGAATGATTCGGAACATCTCCCAAACGTCTTTCATCGACTCATAATGATCGCGGCGATCGCCCATGACGTGCACAACTTTGACAATCCCCCACCCTTGCAATTCGCGGAGACTGTTGCTGACGTTTGAGCGCGCCACGGTAAGCGTCTCGGCGATGTCTTCAGCATGAAGCGGATCGGGCGAAAGGAACAGAAGTGCATGAATCTGAGCCACGGTGCGATTCACGCCCCACTTGGTGCCCATCTCGCCCCAATGAAGGATGAAACTCTCGGTTGTCGGCGTCATCTTGAACACGTCACACTCCTGCCATATTTCCTTGATTTCTGTCTATACAGAACATACCGCACAAACGGGGTGCTGTCAAGCAGCATGTTGAGATTACTTAGCCTCCGAACGATTCGCCGCCCTCACAAGCCAATTGCAACTGGTCCGAGTCAAAGCTACTCCCCCAAGAAATGCCGCCGAGTCAGCGTGGTGGACTGACCCTGCGGCATTGGTAGTTACCCGCAGATTCTGCTGCGAACGCCACGCGACCCGACGCGCGGACGATTCGAATCTGACGTAGTCTTCGTCTAGTTCGTCGGGCACCAAATCAAAGTCGCTGCCATAGCGGCTGGCATACATCCGGGTGACACGTTTTGTCAGGAAAATGGCTGGATTCGAAAGCCATTTGAGCCCAAGATGTGCTTCTCGGGCATACACATCGTTGAGGGCCGGCCAATTGCGATCGTGGAATTAAGCTAATGAGCAAACTCGAAAACCCGTGGCGAACCCTCATTCAAGCCGCCGCAAGTTCGCCTTCGCCGCACAACGCTCAACCGTGGAAGGTACGAATTATTGACGATTCGCGCGCGGAACTATTCATCGATCGCAAGCGTGCCCTGCCCGACGAAGATACCACCGGGTGTTTCATGATCTGCGCCATGGGCATTTTCTGCGAGGCGCTGGAAGGCATCGCGGCGACTCATGGCCTCAAACTTGCGGCTGAGTATTTTGAACCCAGCTACGAGAACGAGTTGAATCTGTTTGCAAAGTTTGAACTGACCGAGGCGGACGATGATTGCGTTCCCTACCCGAGAGAACTCTATTCAAAACGAAAAACGTCACGTTTGCCGAATCTCAAAAAGCCGGTACCAGACGAGCTACCCACAAAACTGAAAGCCATCGATAGCGGGACCGATCAGCAACTCTCCGTCATTTCCGACCCGCAACTGATTCATTGGATCATGGATTTGAATCTTGAGACGACGTTCATCGACATGAACAATGCCCCCTATCGCAAGGAATTCCACAATTGGGTGCGAACAAAACCGCGCGAAGCCGCAAGACGGCGAGACGGACTTGACGCCCGATGCATGAATCTCAAACCGATCGAGTTCTGGATGAACGCCAATTTCTATTGGATGTACCGAATTCCGATCGTCTCGACGTTTATCAAATACTGGTACAACTTCCGCATCGGGCACATTCAACATTTCGGAATCATCTCCGGATCATTTTGGGAAAACGAATCAGCGGTTTCGGCGGGCAGATATCTATTGAAACTCTGGCTGGAGATGGCCCGCAACGACATCTACCTTCACCCATTTGGCAATCTCGTCACCAATCTTGAAACGCGAAGTACGCTGGAGAAAAAACTCGGGATCGAAAACATCTGGCTCGTTTTTAGAATGGGATACACACAGGAACCTCCGGAGAGCTACCGACTCGATGTCTCAGAAATTATCATTGACTGATCATTTGCTCCTCTTCGCTTGCGAAACCGGCAGCCGCATGTTCCGATTCTTCGCGCGAATGTTTCCCTCCATGCGCACGCGTTCGGGCGTGCTGGGAGGGATACGCTTCCAACCGTTGCTCCAATCGATTTGCAGACTCAAAGCGCACGCGGTGTTCATCAAAGCCAAGAAAACGTGCCCCGCCTATCGAGAATTTCTAAATAAGAGCGACTGGCCAAAGCCGAGATGGGCCGATGTATCCAACCTGCCCGAAACCACCAAAGACAACTACGTCCGGGCGTATTCCATCGAGGACCGATGCTACGGTGGTGCGATTCCGCGCAAGGGTGTCGTCATCGACGAATCGTCCGGTTCGAGCGGTACGCCCAACAACTGGGTCCGTGGGCTGGACGAACGTCGCTGCGTCAAAGCCCTGATGGAGATCGCGTATCAACTCAAGTATGGTTCCGAAGACTTCATGCTTTTGAACTGCTTTGCGCTGGGTCCGTGGGCAACCGGCATGAACGTCTCCATGTCGATGGCCGACTCGCTCATTCTCAAATCCATCGGTCCGGACAAGTTAAAACTCGAAAACACGCTCAAACTGTTTGGCAATCGATACCGCTATCTGATTTCCGGATACCCACCGTTCGTCAAAGATTTCCTGAACTCGACCGATTTGGACCTTGCGGAGATGGACGTGCATTTGATCGTCGGTGGCGAGGGGATGACGGAAGGCCTGCGCGATTATTTTCTGGAATCGTTTAAGAGCGTTTACTCCTCGTTTGGTGCGTCGGACCTGGAGATCAATATTGCGGCTGAGACCGACTTCACCGTTGCGTTGCGGCGGTTGTGCTTCAAGGACAGTGCGCTCTGCGAAGCCATGTTTGGGCGCACCGATGCCCCGATGATTTTTCAGTACAACCCGTTGGACTACGTCATTGAAACCAACGATGACGGCGAGTTGATCTTCACCATTGCCAGACTTTCCAACATCGCCCCCAAGATTCGATACAACTTGCGGGATTTTGGTGGAACGGTTGGCTATGCCGATGCACTCGATGCGGTTGCCAGGCACGGCCATGACGTTGCAGCCCTTCGTCAACAGCGATGCTTTCCATTGCTCTATTTGTTCGGAAGAAGCGACCTGACCGTCTCGTTCTATGGGGCCAACATTTATACATCCGACCTCGATCACATCATTCACCAGGATCCGGATATGGTGCGGCTGATCCATTCCTTCCACATGCAGGTCGAAGAAACACCGAAACTTGAGAAGCAACTCAGGATCAGCCTTGAGCGAACACAGCAGGACGTGCCGGTACCCAATGCGATCGAACTGCGCGACGTGATTTTCGAGTCGTTACAGAAGCACAATCAGGATTTTCGCGAGGTATCGAAGATGTTTTCGAGAGAGCAGTTTATCGTGGACTTGCACGATCACGCGACGGGCCCGTTCGCCAATCGAGACATCCGCCTGAAGAATTGTTACATCGGCTAGATTCGGGTATTCGTCAGTAGCTTTCGTGCGAGATGTAGACCTTGCCTCGAAACGTCCAGTAGACCACGCCGGAATACGTCAGCACGAACGGAATACCGATCACCGCGATCAGCAACATGAGTCGCAGGGTTCCCTCACTTGATCGGGCGTTGTAGACCGTCATGTGCCACGATTCATCCAGGGACGATGGCACGAGGTTTGGAAAAATCGCCGTCGCGAATAGTGTTGCGAACGCGGCGATCGTTGCGCATGAACTGACGAATGCGTAGGCGGGCTTCTTGAGGAACATCGCCCTTGGAATGTTCGCAACGGCGAGCACATTCAGCATCGGCACGGCCCACAGCCACTTGTTGTCGTGGAAATTCTTGAACGCTCGAGGAATTTCAACAAGCGTGACCATCGTCGTAAAGATATACGCGATCAGAAAAAACCCAAACGTTCGCCAAATCCACCGTTCGATCGTTCGCTGCAAGTCACCTTCGGTCTTGAGGTACAAGAAGATCGCGCCGTGCATGCTGAACAACGCCACCGTCAACACACCCACGAGGAGCGGATAGAACGATAATTGTTCAAATACGCTTTGATGGATGACCATGTCGTCATTGACCGGCATCCCCTGCATCACGTTGCCAGCCGCCACACCAAACAAGAATGCGGCTAACAAGCTTGAACCAAAGAACCCATAGTCCCACGCCGTCCGCCAAAGTCGATGCTCCGTCTTTGAACGAAACTCGATACTCACCGCCCGAAAGATCAACGCAAACAGTAGCAACATGAACGCCACGTAAAACCCACTGAACACAGTCGCATAGGCTTCCGGAAACGCGGCAAAGAGCGCCCCACCAAACGTCACCAGCCACACCTCATTGCCGTCCCACAACGGCCCGATTGAATTGAGGATGATCCGGCGATCTCGGTCACTCTTGGCGATCGGATGCAAGATGCCCACGCCAAAATCGAATCCGTCGAGGATGGCGTATCCCACGAGCAGAAAACCGAGCAGCCCAAACCAAATCAATGACAGCGTATCGTGCGAGAACATTACGGTTTCTCTTTCGGACTGGTCTCGGTCAGCGAACGCTGGTGGCTGGACATCGTCGCTGCCGTTTTGAAGAACGAGCGATCACAGGGGTCGGAACCGGGCTCGGGTTCGTCGGGTCCGTGCTGGATCTTGTTGTTGAGTACGAAGATCCAAACGAAAAACAGAAGTAGATAGATGAGTCCGAACATCACGATCGACCAGAGCACTTGATCCGATGTTACCGCTTCGCTGAGTCCGTCGGCGGTGCGCAGTCCGCGCATCGCCACGCCGTTTTGCTCGCTGGGATGAACGAGCCAAGGTTGCCGCCCCACTTCAGCCGCGATCCAACCGGCTTGGTTGGCGATCATCGGACCGAACACGGCAAACACATAGACCCAAAGCAACCACCGCATGGTGAAGATGCGACCCCGTCGGAGCAATGGCAACGTTCCGATCGTAAGCACAATGAAACTCACACCGAGTCCCACCATCAGGTGATACATTTGAAACGGCAACCACACCGGCGGGCGATCTTCGGCGGGGATATCATTCAAACCGGTGATCGAACTTTTGGTGTCGCCCGTGATGAGATAACTGAGCATGCCGGGCACCGACAACCCAAAACGCACTTCACCCGTGGTCGAATCCGGCGATCCGAACAGGTACAGGTTGGCGGGTCCGGTTTTGAAGTGTCCTTCAAACGCGGCGAGTTTTGCGGGTTGGGTGCGGGCGACCTGCTTGGCTTGATCGTGCCCGGTGATGGCGGCTAACAGGCTGAACGTCGCCGCGATAATCAACCCGATCGTGAAGCAGCGCCGGGAGAACAATTCGTGGCGTTTCTTGAGGAGGTAATACGAACTGACGGAAGTGACCAAGAACCCTCCGAGAATCAGCGCACCAATCAGCGTATGCGTCAGCCGATCCACGCTCGACGGATTGAATATCATCGCCCAGAAGTCGGTGATCTCGGCGCGGTGTCGCGTATGATCGCCAACGACCATCTCGACGATGTGATAACCAGCCGGCGTCTGCTGCCACGAATTCGCGACAACGATCCACACCGCACTGAACATGCTGCCCAGCCAAACCATCAAGCTGGAAAAGAAATGCATCTTGGGCCCAACGCGATCCCAACCAAACACCAGAACCGCAAGGAAACCAGACTCAAGAAAGAATGCGAAAATACCCTCTGCCGCCAGCGCCGAACCGAACACGTCGCCCACAAAGCGGCTATACGCCGCCCAGTTGGTGCCAAACTCGAACTCCATCACGAGTCCGGTCGCA
>BQJS01000053.1 GCA_021604825.1 Phycisphaerae bacterium
GGTGCTGAGGTTTCCCTGTCGATCGCCGTAGATATCGACTTCGTGCCCGCGGTCCATCAACCCCGTCACCTGTTTGAGGATCGGCGTGCTTGACGGATTGGGAAATGACGTGACGAGGAAGGCGATTCGCATTACGACTCCCGACTCAGCAGTTCGTTATAAAGCGAAATCAACGACTCAACCTTGTCGTCGTTTTGGAAATTCGCAAGGACGTGGTCGCAGCCAGCCCGCCCCATCTCCGCCCAACGTTGCGGCTGCTCGATCAGTTGGCACAGTTGCTCAGCGATCGCATCAATGTCACGTTGTGGCACCAATACGGCTGACGCGCCTTCGCGCACACTTTCCGGTATACCCCCCACCCTACTCGCGATCACTGGAAGCCCCGACGCCTGCGCCTCCACAAGAACCGAGCCAAGGCCCTCTTCTCCACCGTCAGCCGCAACGATGCCGGTGTACAGAAACAAATGGGCATCCCCATAGACCTTACTCAACCGTTCACGCGAAAGAAGCCCCAGAAACTCCACGTGCTTTTCGACTTGAAGTTGAGTGACCAATTCCTTCAGCGAATCGAGAAGCGGTCCAGCCCCCACGATCTGGTATCGCACATTCGGAAAACGTCGAGACAACTGCGCAATCGCCCGAATGCCATACTCAACTCCCTTGACTTCGACCAAACGCCCAACAGTCAGAATACGAACCTCCGAACCGTCTCCGATTTGCCTTTCAGAAAAGGGGAATTCCGAAATGTCTACGCCCAATGGAAGCTTGCGAATTTTGTCATCCGAACACCCCAGCGCCTTGGCTCTTCCAATCAAAAACTCTGACAACGCGAGAAACAAGTCACCTTCCTGGAAGAGCCGCTTGTACACATTTGGGCCCTGCTCGCGTGGCACGACGTTCAAATCCGACCCGCGAAATTGCGTGATCAATCGCCCGGTCATCAATCCGCTATCGCGAAAGAACATGCCCTTGATGCCATTGGGGCCAAATTGGCAGTGAATGATATCGAATGATCGTTTCTGTTTCAGACCGGGAATCGAATAAAGCAGCGCAAGCGAAGCAGCCGCCATCCGGTATCGAAAAATGTTGAGCGAGCAAAAGACCGCACGCGGTGCGCGCCAGATCCACGCGGCAATGATTCCGATCGCCTTGACCACTCTTACAATTTTATTCTTGGGC
Organism: Phycisphaerae bacterium; assembly: GCA_021604825.1. The sequence continues at coordinate 1,180 of BQJS01000053.1, forward strand.
ACTTCTCGATATGTCGTCCGGGCAAGCAAGCCGTACGCTTCGACCTGCGGATGCGCCCCCGCAATATCACCCCGCCGTTCTGCGAATATGTCAACCTCATGCCCCTGGTCGATGAGACCGGTGATCTGATTGAGGACGGACACCTCGGAAGATACAACCGGGAATTGAGTGACAACGACGGCGATCTTCATTGAACCAGTGTCTCAGCATGCCAATGGCACTATGCGCCTTCGTCCTTAACCACGTCGATCGATCCTGGACCAGACCGCGCACTTCGCAACAGCGAAAACAATTCATTCAGCGTAGCCCATCCATTCGGGATCAGCAACCAAGAACCAAAGTACGCAACCGCATAGAGCGCCGCATCAACAAATAACCACGGGATCGACGCACCGCCAGGAACGAAAGATGACGAAACCGCATACAGGGTTCCGGCTGCGATGAGCGACGCACAGAAACCGCGCCAAACCGAACCAAAGAAATCAGACAACTTCACCGGAGTCGGCTTGAAACAATAGATAATTCCAGGCAGCCACAATACACAAAATGCGATACTGCAACCGGCTGCCACCCCCACGATGCCCCATTGCAACCCAATGACAAATGCAAGGGTCGTCGCGATTGATTCAACGATGGTCCAGTAAAGCTGCCGGCGCGTGTGTGCCAATGAAACGTACACCCATCCGGTTGCGATATTGCAGGCGGTTACCATCGCCGCGGGGGCTAGGACTTGAAAGACCAAGACAGCCTCCGTCCACTGCGGCCCCAACATCGTCATGACCACTCTCTCTGCCGCGACGAAAGTGAATGCGACGATGGGCAGTCCAATGAATGTCACCAGTTGCACGCCTCTGCGGTAAAATCCCCGGTACTTTCTGGGATCATTCTGAAGTCGGCTTAGCGTTGGAATTGCGACTCCGGATACGGGTGCATTGATCTGACGAATTGGAAGCAGGAGAAGTTGATACGCCTTCGTATACATACCAAGCGAAGTCGCCCCAAGTTTCCCCCCGATCAAGAAATTGTCCAGATTCCGGGACACATGATTGAACAGGGAAGCTGCGGCCAGGTTGCCGCCAAAATTGATCATCGAATTCACGCCGCTGCTCCGGCGTGGGGCACCCGGTCGCCAACCACACGCGACCCACGAACCGATCGCGATCGTGGCGGCTGCAACAAGATGCATCGCCACCAGCGCCCAATACTTCGCACCCAGAAGCGCCAGAATAATTGCGACTGTGGGTGCAGTAATCGCCGCCGCGATCTGGATGATCGCCAACGCTCTGAACTGCATTTGCCGTCGCAACAAAGCGTGATGCTGCGCAGTCAACCCACCGATCAGCATCGCCAACGAGAGGACCACGGTGATCCACATCAGCCGCGGTTCATCGTAGTACCACACGACGACAGGGGCCATTGCAGCGGTAGCTAACGTGAGCACAGCACCGATTGCGACATTCAACCAAAAGAGCGTGCTGACTTGGTCGTGATCAACAGCCGCTCGCTGAACCGTGGCCATGGACAGACCCAAGTCCTTGAAACGCGCGACGAATCCGGTGACCACCAAAACCATCCCCATGATTCCGAAATCTTCTGGCGTCAACGCGCGGGCCAACACGTAGGTGAATCCCAAACCCAGCAAGAACTTGCTGATCTGGGCACCGGCAGTGAAGCCCCCTCCTTGAAGTGATCGCTTGCGCAGATCACCCTCGAGGTGGCTCGTTTCCAGAAAGTCGGATGGTGATGATTTGGATTTGCCCATCAGTGCAGCCAGTTCTCCACGTTGCCCCAATCACGGTACGACCGAAGGCCCATCATGTTCGCATGGCCACACAAACGTTTCGATGAAACAACTGGCGACATCTTATGCAGGCGTCTCAAAAGGAGAACGAAAAAACTGCGCCGAGTAGTCCAAGCTGCTGCAACCGTTGGCCCGGATAAGAAGCGATAGGACTGTATCGACAGATCGCGCCGAATTGGAGAGTTCAGATTCAAAGAGAACCGTCATCGATCGAATTCGATGGCCCCTCACCGTCGCGCGTCCCGATGAGTTTTGCAGGGATACCGCCGATCACGCTGTTGGGTGGAAAGCTCTTGGTCACCACGGCGTTGGCGGCCACGATGGAATTCTTTCCGATCGTGACGAATCCAATGATTCGCGCCCCCGGGAAAATTGTCACGTCGTCTTCAATGACCGGGTATCGCTCGTCGTCACCGGCGCTGGCGTCGATGGCCTTTGTGACTCGGGCACCCAAGGTCACACTATTGTAGATCGTCACCCGTCGGCCAATTCTCGAACCTGCACCGATGACGATGTCATGGGGATGGCACATCAAAAGCCCCGCCCCGATCTCTTCACTGCATTGAAACTCAACCCCCGGAACACGCGCCAGCCGCACAAGTATCAGCGACGCAAACACCGACGATGTACGGCGAGGAAACGACATGCGTCGCAGCGCCATCGCGAATCGGTAATAAACAAGTACGCGGTATCCGGGATTGAAGATGAATCGCTTTAGAAGTTGGAACGTTGATAAACGGTCCGCCGATCGTGCCGACAGGTCCACCGTGAAACATCCAAACATACCCACTGAATTCGACTCCTGCGCCCTGACGCACCAACCACCCGAAACCAAACCGCACCATCGATTCGGCAGAAACCTTTCAAACCAGAACCGCATTCTCCGGCAAGGACATGAAATCAGCAACCATAAAGAACCCGGCCAAGATTCGCACCTCGTCACCCACCCCAACAGCCAACGCACCTATCGCCGAAAGGAGATCGCTGTCGAAACGGTAAGACGCTGCCGCACAATCGCGGTTCGCCGGATTCTGAGGAACTTAAAGAGATGCCGATAATGCCGACGAAACAGCGCCACCTGATGACTCGGTGCTCAAATTGCATAGGCGCTGTTTCCATAACGACATTCACGCGGGCAAAGAGATTCTAAGTCGATGCTTCTGATGAGACGTCAACGGGCGTGCCGCATTCAGGACATACGCCGCTCATGTTTCCCGTTAAGTCGTAGCGGCACCTGGTGCAATGTCCATCTTCGGGTAATCGCCATTTTCGAAAGGGGCCGCGCATGAATGCAATCGCAGGATAGAAACCAAAAACCAAGAATGGAATCCAGAAGGGCATGATAATCCATGTCCTGACGTATGAATGCGCCGAGTATCGCCCATCCCACGTTATCAACTGGCGCCATGTAAACTTGAATTCACCATCTAGCCCCAAGGGTCGCCAAAAATGATGCAAGCCTACAATTGACATTGCGTTTGCATGCGTGTCGTGGTCTTCCCAAATGAATCCGCCCTTCATGCCTGTTGTGCAGAAGAAATATAGATGCGTCCCCGAGACCCAACCCCAATGGGTTGGATGACAAACGCCGGCAATCGCCAATATGCCAATGGTTGCCGTCGCCACCGCCAACGAAATGATAGCCGTTCGTCGAATCACGTTTCCTTGCCGCATTCTGGACACTTTGGTTCGGGTAGCCCTGTCAGGTTGTACCCGCAATGGATGCATAGATTGCGTTTGCGACGACGACGGCAGCGGCTATAGCTGTACATCGGAAACACTGCAAGCAGAAGCAGCGGAATCCATAGCGGCATACCGAAACGACGACCATGCGTGCCCCACAGAAACTCGGGGATTAGATCGAGTTTCGGCTTGGTGCTTTGGTGGGATTCCCAGCCTTTTTGAAATGCTCTTCGCCCATTGATGTAGAGCTGATTCCATGTAACGTACAGGCGCACCTGACCATTCCACACGCCGACGTGCCATCCGCCGCGCTCGTATTCAACGTGGCAAAGAACACTAAATGGATAAGCCACAAGCAGCAGTAATGTGAGAAGGCATAGAATTCTCGCTTTATTGCACATGCGTTTCATATTGCTTCACCGCATTCCGGGCATGTGCCTGATTCATTGCCCGTTAGGTTGTACTCACAGGTTGAGCAGACCATTGGATCAGGCTCTTTAAAGGGATACCCGAGTATCAGACGAGTAACCCAATACCATTGAAATCCGCCTGCGATCAGCACGATCAAGAATGGAAGAAACGCGAAACGAAAGTACGGCGATGCGCCGTAGTCGAATGCGATTTCGTCGGCGAGGAAATAGACCAAGGCAACTGGAAAATCGATGATCAAGAACAAGAACCAGACGTCCTCCATGCTGCCGTATGTGCGTCCCCAGTTCACATGCACGAGCAAGAAAACGATACAAGCGATCATCGAGTGGATTACGAATGCGATGAGTGCGAAGTTGCGCTTTGGTGATACATTCTCAAACTTTGAAGTGGTAACCAGCGTCCCACATTCGCAGCACGCTCCCGAGATACTCCCCGTCAGGTCGTGATCGCAATCGACTGGCTTCCATCGCAATTTCTTATAGATCCACAACGAGACGAGGCCCGCAGCCAAGAGGAAGACGGAAATGTTGAAGGCGTATGAGCCAGTCGATTGAGGCTTCTGAATCCCCAGTTGAGAGGACTTGGCAGCAACATAGTATGCGTACGTCCAGGTCACCCAGAAATAGCCGGCAAATAAAAAGACGGATAGAGAGACAATGAGTGCTGCTGTGGCACTGAAGCGCTCTTTCATGATTCGCTTTGCCATCGCGTCACCGTTGTCACCACAATCGCATGCGCAGGAACCCGCCAACCCAGCCCAGCCCGTCGATTGGCCACACCATACTATAGATCAGGCCGATCGAGGTTGCATCGATTGGGTGTCCGCTTGGGCAGAAATACCCACACCCGGGGTGTTTCACCACGTTTTTTGCGATTAATCGGATGCTCCGCGCTGCGTGCCCGTCTTCAAAATATTCCCACTTGACATATCGTCATATTGCGATATATTGATATTAAGGAGTTTGTGATGGCCAGAGCGGTCCGAAAATCTAAGAAGCCTAAATCGGCCGATATGGGGGCGTTGGGGCAGGCGGCGGAGTGTTTGAAGGTGTTGGCCCACCCGGCTCGTATTCGCATGGTGCAGATGCTGCTTTCCGGGCGGTACACCGTCGGCGAGTTGGCTGAGGACTGCGGCATTCCCGACAATGTCGCCTCCGAGCATCTGCGTCTGATGCAGCGGTGCGGGTTTTTCACCAGCCAGCGCGACGGACGAAAGGTCTATTACGAGGTTGCAGAACCGCACTTGGCCGACATCATCAAATGCATCGAAAGCCGATTTATGAAGTAAACTGAAGTATGGGTTTTGTTTTGGAGATATATATCGCAACGTCGCGATATTTCGATATTCAGGAGCAGCTGAATCATGAGCCACAAAACGATCACCCCAACCGAACTGCACGACCTGCATCAACAGGGGAAACCGATCAACCTGATTGACGTCCGCACACCGGTCGAATTCCGCGCCGTTCACGCGACGCCAGCACGCAACGTCCCGCTTGACGCGATCGACCCTACGGCTGTCTGCCAAAGCGGAAACGCCCAAACCGACGAGCCGGTCTATCTCATCTGCCGCAGCGGTGGGCGATCGTCGAAGGCATGCGACAAACTCATCAATTGCGGGTCCACCAACGTCGTCAGCGTCGAAGGTGGAACCGACGCATGGGATCAACTCGGCCTTCCGGTGATGCGGGGCAAGGCGGCTATGTCTTTGGAGCGCCAGGTGCGCATCGTCGCCGGGTTGCTGGTGCTGACGGGGGCGGTACTCGGGTACTTCGTTCACCCGTACTTCATCGGCCTCTCCGCATTCGTCGGCGCGGGGTTGACCTTCGCCGGCATCACCGACACCTGCGGGATGGCCATGCTGCTCGCGAAGATGCCATGGAACCAGGTTGCAAGAGAGGCCCCGTCATGTTGTACGCTTTAAGTGTGCTATTTGGGGGGATGGTTGGCTTCGCACTGGGGGTCACCGGTGGTGGTGGTTCGTTGCTGGCCGTCCCCCTTTTGGTCTACGGTCTGTCTATCGCACCGCGAGAAGCGTTTGGCATCTCACTGGCGGCGGTCGGGGCGACGGCACTGGTGGGCGTCGTTCCACGAATTGTCGCTGGCCAAGCCGAGGTGGGCACAGGATTGATCTTCGCGGCAGCAGGAATGGTCGGCGCACCGGTGGGCACGTGGCTGGCAGGCATGATATCAGAGCCCGTGCTCTTGACGTTATTTGCCGCACTGATGCTGCTAATCGCGCAGAACATGTGGCGGTCGGCGACGAATGAAACATCTGTGTCACAACATGACACCAAGCCTACCCCGCCAACTTGCGAACGGACAGCCGCAGGCGCGATCAAACTCACGTCTCGTTGTACATTGCTGCTGATCGCGCTCGGATTGCTGACCGGGATCCTCTCGGGGATGTTCGGCGTGGGTGGTGGATTTGTCATCGTACCGGCTCTGGTGATGTTTTCCGGCATGCCCATTCACAACGCGATTGCCACATCCCTGCTGGTGATTGTTCTGGTAAGCATCTCCGGAGTCGCATCGCATTTTGTCGCCGGGCGGGGGATTTCGCTCTCGATCACTGGCATGTTTATTGCAGGCGGAATCATCGGAATGACCGCGGGAGGGCGTGTGGCGCAACGCATGTCGGCGGCGAGGCTACAAAGGGTATTTTCAGCAGGCATCGTCGCCGTCGCACTGTTCGTCATCGGTAAAACGATTACCTAGAGAGGAGATTTAGGATGTTCTTTCATCAACGATTCGTGCCAGGATTGGCCATCTATTCATACATCGTAGGCGACGAAAAAACCGGGCAGGCAGCCGTCATCGACCCGACGCGCGACGTGGACGAATTCATCGAGATCGCCGCACGCGCAGGCCTGCAAATCCGCCACGTCATGGAAACCCATATACACGCAGACTTTGTGAGCGGATCGCGCGAGTTGAAGGATCGACTCGGCGATTCGGTCACGATTCATGCATCCGGGATGGGCGGTGACGACTGGACGCCGACCGATGCCGACCATGTCGTTAAAGATGGCGACGAGGTGGCTATGGGAAGCTTGCGACTCATCGCGATGCACACGCCCGGCCATACGCTTGAGCACCTGTCGTGGGGATTGTTCGACGACGAACGGAGCAAGGACACACCGTGGTTGATCTTCACCGGCGACTTTGCGTTCGTGGGCGATGTCGGCCGGCCGGATTTGCTTGGCGATGAAGCTCGGAAAGTGCTCGCCAGCCAGCTCTACGACAGCGTCTTCAACCGCATGCCCGCTTGGCGCGACTTTACCGAAATCTTTCCGGGACACGGGTCCGGTTCGCTGTGCGGCAAGGCGATCGGTTCGCGGGCGTCGTCCACCGTCGGGTACGAGCGGCACTTCAACGCAGCGCTGGCCGAAAAACCCGAGCAGCAGTGGATCGGCGACTTGATGGATCAAATGCCACTATCCCCGCCGTACTTTGCCCGGATGAAACGCATCAACAAAGAAGGTCCTAAGGTAATCGGCTCGAACCTGCCCGGACAGTACGCTCTCAGCGCAGACGAAGTGCATGGCCGCAAAGACGTCAGCCACTTGGTGCTCGACATCCGCTCCAAGGAATCATTCGCCACCGCCCACATACCCGGCGCAATCAGCATACCAATGGGGCCAATGCTTCCCACTTGGGCGGGTTGGATACTCCCATACGATCGCCCCATCCTCGTCGTGGCTGACGATGCAGCTCAGATGACTGCCGTTGCGACGCACTTGGTGCGGGTCGGGTTCGATGACATCCAGGGCTTCCTGGTTGGAATGGATGACTGGGAAGTGCGCGGGTATGCGGTGGAATCCCTCGCCACTTTGTCGGTCCAGGAACTCAACGATCGACGCGACGATGTGGTGGTGCTCGACGTCCGAACGGAGTCGGAGTGGGACAGTGGTCATATCAAACACGCCACCCACGTTCACGGGGGCACGTTGCCACAGAACCTTGAGCGGATCCCCCGCGATCAACCCGTGGCGGTCATCTGCGGCTCGGGATACCGCGGCTCGATCGCCGCGTCGCTGCTTATGAGAGAAGGATTCAAAGATGTTGCTAATGTCCTGGGCGGCATGTCAGCATGGGTGACGGCTGGGTTTGCGATTCAAGATTCAAAAGGCGAACCAGTTCGTTCCTCATGTGCAGGCGCTTCGTCCCAGACAAGTTGTAATGACGTATCTAGTCACTCGGTTTGAAAGGAAATCCAATGGCGTCAAAAGATCTGATCGACGGACTGAACCACGCATTGAATCGCGAGGTGGGCACATTCCTTCGCTATATGTTGCAAGCCGCAACCATCAAGGGCTCGCAGTGGGAACCGGTCCGAGTTCTCTACAGCAATGAAGTGCAAGACGAAGTCGGACACGCGCAACTGCTGGCCAATGAGATTCGGGCGCTGGGCGGCACGCCGACACTGTCACCCGACCTCACCGCCCCTCCGGAGGACGTACCCACGATGTTGGCGAATGACATCGAACAGGAACGTATTGATGTCGTCCACTACATCAAGCTGGCAGAGTTGGCCGAAAAGGAAGGCCACTTCAGTTTGAAAATGCAGATGGAAGATCAAGCCGCGGATGAGGATGGCCATGCAAAGGAATTGAAGCGGCTGCTCAATTAACCCACAAAACCAGCCCATACAACGGCGAGGTCGTCAGTCACACAACAGGAGACAAACATGTCCACAAATGTTGCAGAGTTTTTTAAGCAATGGGAAACGAATCAACGTGAGATGAAGGAATCGACGCCAGACATTCTGCGGGGCTTTGGCGGTATGTTTCAAGCGCTGATGAAAGAAGGCGCGTTGAGCGTCCGCGAAAAAGAATTGCTCGCTTTCTCGATCGGGCTAGCTCTCCGATGTGAGCCGTGCATGAATCTGCACATCGACAAATGCCTAAAAGCCGGGGCGACACGCGAGCAGATCATAGAAGCCGCAGGTGTCGTGGTGGTCATGCAAGGTGGACCAGCGTATACGCACATACCAGAAGTGATTCATGCGCTCGATTACCTTGAAGACAAACAGTAAACGCGTTCGAGACCGTGCATAGATCGATTGATGGGATGACGAAGAGCAATCCTCGCCATCCCATCGCGCTATCATGCGGACTCTGTTATGGAAGCCTCGAACGGGGTCCGCTCCTCGTACAAGGAAGGCAAATTTGGTGCCATCCAGCAATTCGTTTGGTGTGTCCGCAATTCCTCACAGCGACCAGACGTGGACGACGGCGGCGTTCATTTCTCCTTCACCCAATCCGCGTTCGACCACAAACAGGCGACGCCCGACTGAATCGAATGCCATCCCGCCGACGTTCCAACAGGGGCTACCATCCAGATAGAATTCGTCGGGCCGCCAAATTTCGTATGGCACAACGACCCAGGGATCCTGTGCGCCAAGCGCCGTCTGACCCAACTCGTGAACGTCGTAGAAAATGATCTGACGCTCGTTCGGCTGACAGTGATAACCGTGCGAATCGCCGCACGGATCATTACAATCGACGGGCGGTTCATCGTAACAACTCGGACCAAGTCCCTTGTACCCAAGCAGCATGATCGCCCGTCGCGTGCCATCGTCGGCAAACGCGCCACCGGACCAATCGTCGCACATGGAGAACTCGGGATAATCGCATTCGGCTGGATCGCCGACGTTGGGCCCCGCGCAACCCGGGAAGCTCACGCGGTAATACAAGAATGGCAGCGCGTCGAGGTTCCCGGTTGGCGCGTCGCTGTCGAATGCATGAAACGCGAACAGCGTCGGACCTTGCGACCCTCCGCGCGTGGTGACGGGTTCGGCACCGTCAGCCGGTGTACCTCTGGATCGACCCGTCACCAACGTGCGCCCATTGAGATATTGATCCGCGTACCAGTTCGGCGCGGTGAACATGTACGACCCCACCTTGCGTCCGTGATAGGGCTCTTCTTCGGGACCGACGTGGAACATCCCAGCCGCCCCGGTTCCGTCCATGTTGGCCAACCAAACGGTCGGGAATGTGTCTTCCCCAGCAACGCCCTCGGCGTACCACACGTCGATGGAACCGTAGAGCTTGGCGCTGGTTTGACTGCCACGTTGTGGCACGTATTCGAGATCGCTGACGAACAAGTATTCGCGATGCACCGATGATGCAAGCCCACCGTCGAAACGGGTGAGCCGGGTGGCCAACGCGCTCACTGGCAAGTCTTCCCAATTGCCGGCGGCAGTTGGGGCGGGAATGGTCACTTCGCCATAGTAGGCTCCGCAATCCCAAGAAGGATTTCCGCAAGTTTCGTTTGGATGCGCAGGATCCATCAACAATTCGAATCCCGTGACCAAAAGCGAACCCGCCCCAGCGCTCCCCTCCGAGTGAAACGACAAACCCCGTGCCCCCCAATTGAATTCGTCGGGCAAGCGAAATGCCCCTTGGTAAACGAAGTCAGCGGGTTGAAGGCGCTCTTCGGCCATCGCGCCGATTGCCGTTCCACTTCCCTGTGTACCTCCACTTGCACCTGTACTGTCGCCACCGTTTGCACCGTTGCTCGTGACGTCGCCACCATTGGCGCCGCCGTTCGCACCACTTCCATTTCCTCCGGACGGATCCGGAGGACATCCTCCCCAAAGAACCAAAACAAACGCAGCCGCCATTCCCACGAACGCAAAATATACATTGCGCGACATATCCAAGACTCTCCTGCGTCAAACCAGCAAGACGCGCCAGATTACGAAACAAACCAATTCTGAAACAGCGCGAAGTCCTTAAGATCGACGCTTCCGCTTTGATCAACATCCAGACAGGAACAGTCGGTCGCAATACCACCGCTCGGACCGAGCAGGCAATTGGCCAAGTCGTCGTGATCGTGTTGATCGATGTCGCCATCGAAGTCGCAATCACCCGGGGAAACCGCAAACCAGAACCCACCGGTCAGGCGAAGTCCACCGCCGCTCGCCGTCCCTACATCAGGCTGACCGACGGTGGCTGATAGTTTAAGGCTTCCACCGGAACTTAGCTGGCCACCCCCATCGTCAACCGTGAACCATTCGATGGTAAGTGGCGCGGCGGCGATACTTGCGACCATCGTCACCACAACCAAAACGGCGAGGGCGATGCGCGTTACGGACAACATCTCGCACGTCCTTTCGTCCTTTGATACATACCGAACATTGGCATCGCCCCGCCGCCCTTGCAAGTCATCTACACTCGCAAACAACTAGTGCGAAATCTTGACCGTCGCCCTGTAAGACTTGCCACTTCCACGATTGGTGTCCACGTCAATCTGCAACGTGTCCACAACCGGACTGCTGTACGCGAAGGTGACGGCTGCGTCGTACGCTTGACTGCGCAATTCGGTGAAATTGACCAATCCGGCACCGCGCCGCTTGTGGATCAACGCCATCGAGTATGCCGCCCCCTTGTCTGCGTGCGGAAAACCGGAGTCGAAATCGAGCGAAACGAAGACCTCGACTTTGAACACGTAGTTGTCGTTGGTCCACGGCTGGTACAATGAGCGCGGGATGGAAACACTGAAATCGCCACTGCCATCAAGCGTGCCTTCCTGTGCATGTACCGACATCTTGCCGAACGCGTTGGACGGTCCGCTGTCGAGTTGGGCGATCGAACCACCCTCGACATCGAGACGGGCGCTGGGTTCGCTTGTTCCAATACCCACATCGCCATCACTGACGATTCTCATGCGTTCCACACCACCGCCCGTCCCGAACGACAACCATCCGCTTTCCCAATTCGTCAAGAAAGCGTCGCGCGTGTTCTCCGACCAGAAACCCAGTTCGATTCCGTCGTAGAGCGTTGTTCCAGATACAGAGTTGGTCAGGCGGAACAGGGCTTTATCTGGCGCCGCATCGGGGCGGTGCAGGTGGAGCAATGCCGAGGGGTCGAGCGTCCCGAGTCCGAAACTGCCCTCCTGCTCGAGTATTGCGAGGGAGTCACCTTCGTACTGGATTTCAAGTTGTCCCGCCCCCGCCCACTGGAGATAGGCATCCGAACCGGTATGGCGCATTTCGGCATAGTCATGCTCAGCCGAATCGAAAGCGCTGCGCACGCCACCAACTACCGAGAGGGCCATGCCGGGGTTCGAGTCCCCAATACCGATGCGGTTGGCTGCCTCGTAGATGATCGAATCATCGAAAGCCAACGATCCCGAACGCTTGGGGATGTAATTGACTGTTCCCGCGCCAGTGGTGCCATCCGGAACCTCGCCCGCTTCCTTGGCATAAACAGCGTAGGGACTCGGCGTCAGCTTGTGGCGTGGCGTCAGAAGTGTGTACGCCAGGGTGTCACCCGGATCGTGCGGATAGCGAATCTCGACTTCCAACCAGCAGGCATCGCCCTGAAATACGCTCGCCCCAAAATCCAACTCAACCGCGAACAACCCATTCTCAATGGATATCTCAGCCGAGTTTCCGGTCTGACCGTCGAAGGTCAGCGTCGCTCCGATCTGGCCGCCGCCGGTGACGCTATCAAAGAGCTTGAACTTGATATCTGCGTCACCGTCCGCCGGCCGACCGTCGTCTTGAAGTTGCCCTTGATAAGTAAACGCCGTTCCCATGGGTACTTGGGCGGTCACCTCGGATGTCGTCATTCCGACCAGGCAAGCGGTCAACCCAAAAGGAAGCATCTTCGCAAACATCGGGCGCACCCCTTTCTCTTGGATGTGGCAAGTGGGCAGGTAGGCGGGATGCGGATTGGGGTCGGTTGGCTTGCTTCAGGTAGCAAAGGCCAACCCGTCTGGCCCGAAGGACCGACGCGCCGCGCGTCCACGAATTCTATCGTTGGCAACTTTGGTGCCTGGAATTGTTTGGCCCGGCTTGGGCGATTGAAGAGATGCAGTCCCAAGCGACTTGGTTGGCCTTCAGCGCCACCAGAGCTACCGGACATTGGTTGTTCTTACAGTCTATCACAGTTAATCGAATCGGCAACACAAATCGGTGGCGCTGTATGCTTACAAACTTTGTTCCTACAACCGAAGGACGCACGTGTTCATCGTGTACAGCTTCAAATGCCAGTGCCACACTATGTGGCCAAATGAAATCGCTTGGTCAATCGCCGACAACGCGTTACGTCGCTGAACCTCTACAATAGATTCTTTGGTAGCTTCAACAATTGTGGTACAGTCATTGTGTCATTCGGGCAACCATCTCAAAGCACACGCATAAGCTGAAAGGACGCAACATGAAGGGGCTGGTAACTTTTGCTGTTATCGCGGGCATCCTTGTACTGGGTGGCTACTATGGTTTGGGCACGATGCTGGCCGCCGGACCGGACCACATGGTTGCGTTCGCGTGCGGCAAACCAGAGGGCAACACGGTCGAGATTCAAATCGCAATACCGATTGGAATGGTGCGCGTCGATCCACCAAAAGTCGAATTTGTCGGCAACTCCTCCGTGGAGCTATGGGACGAGTGGATTCCTGAACATTTCAGCCTTCGTACCGGCACGTCTGAACCTGTCACGTTGGATCGGGGCCACTTCGGCAGCTTGATTCCCAGCAGTAAAGTCGGCACGCCCGATTCGTATCTGACCGGTCGACTCGAGATCGGCAAGAAATACACGTTCGACTACACGCCGAAAGTGTCTGAGGGTAAGACCTATCGTTTTGAATTCACACCGACCGAAGATGGCCCGCCGTTCGCACGCGAGATCTTTGAATTGGTAAATTAGTTAGCGACTCGGATGCCGCCACTTGACGACAATGTGACGGGCGCTGTGATCCAACACGACGCTTCGCCCGATGCCAACAGGGTTGGGCTTGCCATCGACTGTGATTTCGGCTGGCGCGTCTGCGCGCGGGAGCATGAGGTCGAAACCGCCGCGAGGCTGGGCGTCGCCGGATAATTCAACGGTCATCGTATCGCCCGTCATCGATGCGTGCAGATTTAGCGTTCCGAAAAAAGTAGGGAAACCATCAGCCGCGACCCCGGAATCTTCGGTTAACCACGCCTCACTGACTCCGGCAAGCAACACAAGCTGCTCGTCGCGCTCGTACATCAGCATCGTGCGAACAGAATTAATCAGCGCGCTACCCACCCAGGTATGCGGCATGTCCCCTCTGAACCGCGGCTCTTGAGGATTGCGCCATACAACTTCAGCCCATTGTCGCCAACCGATGGGTCGCTGGTCCTTCAGAAAGAAATCGAGAAGTGCCCGCGCACGCTTCGGCTGCCCCATTCGCACGTATGTATCGACGATGCGAATTTCGTACGGGGTATAGTCATTCCACTCCGATTTGCCGGATGCTCGATTCTGAAAAAACTCGAAGTAACGGTCGAACGTACGATTTAGCGCGTCGATCGGCAGAACGCCAAGTTGCTCGCACGGAAAAACCGCGATCGCCGTGGATGTCGCGTCGAAGTCACCCAACTCTGCACAACCCGGTAGGTAATTGATTTTGTGATGGGTCATCGCCAATTCCAGCGAGGCGTAAAGCGCACTGCGATGCGCGTCGTGTAGCACGCTATACCGCTTAACCAAATCGGGGCGATCAAGTTCCCGCGCGATTGCAGCCGCATCCTTGAAACCCTTGACGACGAAGAAGTTGTCCCAGTATGAGTGCATGGGCTTGGCGCTGTACCCTTCATGACTGATCGATTCGGGCACGAGGCCATAAAATGCCTTGGTGATGCCTTCGCCGTTTTCATACTGGGCAGTCATGCGCTGATTGCGGAGCGATTCGAGGTAGTTTACCGCGCCTTCGACATTGGGTAGCTTCGATTCAAGGAACGCACGGTCGCCCGTAAACAGGTAGTAGGTGTTCAATGCATAGATCAATTCCCCGGCGCTATCATGTTCCGGGACCGGGTCGGGCCCGCGCTGATCGACAACGCATGGCACTTTGCCGTCGGCGTATTGATTGCTCGCGTACCAATCGAGGTACTCTCGGACCGCATCCTGATGACCGCACGACAACAGCGCCGTCGATGTCACGGCTCCGTCGCGAATCCAACTGCGCTCGTACGTCCGCGATCCTGGCTGGATAGCCGGCCCGTCGCGGTTGATCAAAATGTACGCCTGCGTCGCACGGAATGTGTCTTCCAGTTGTCGAATCGATTTCGGTAGTTTCAATCGCACACGATTTAATACGCGCTTCCAAGTGTCAATCGCGGCTGCCAACCGCGCAGCATGGTCCCGACCGCCAAACTTGGGCAGACCTGGCGTTGCCGTCGAATCCGATGGATGCAGCGGAATCGAAACAACAATCAGCTTCTCTTCACCGGACGCAAGTTGATACGGGAATTGAAGAGCAGCCGATGCGCCGCCATCGGGACATTCAACTTGCTGTGCTTTTGGAAATTCGCTCGCGGCTAAATGCTCGCTGATGTCGCCACCTGCGAACGTGGTCGCTCCAAAACCATCCGCAATTGACCAAAGATCAAGGGGCGGATCATCGTTAACTCGAACGGTGGATCCCATCTTTGAAATGCTGCCGATCGCAGTCACCCCACCGGTAATGTTCAGATTCTGCCACGGTGGGAGCACTTGGAAAGGGCGAATCGCCAAGTACAAATCGCCATTGATCGGCTGGCTGCGTTTGTTTCGTATCCGATACGAAACGACCAATTCAGAATCGCCGGGCAGTCCGTCCGCGAATGCCGTCACCGTAAGCAGCGCACTGTCAACATTCCAATCGACCGACGGGATAGGAACGTAACCGTCCACCAACGAATGGCCCATCGTCACATCCGCCCACGTGTGAAGCTTGTCGCCCACTCGCAAGAACGGCTCGACAGTCCAACCACCGCGCCGAACTTCCACCTGCCCGTGCGCACCGAACAGCGCCTCGTTCTTATCACCGGAAACACCGACGATGGTCCAGGGCGAATGCTCCTTAAGAAACGACGCGGGGAATCGTCCGCGCGGTGATTCTTTGGCGATGTTCTCGTACAAGCGGTTTCGATCTTGCGAGAAATCAACGTCGCGCACCTCGATGCGATGCATGGCGATCGACCGATCGCTTTCCTCGTCTAGGATGAGAACCTGTGCGCGAACAGCTTCGGCGTCGGGCATGGGAATATAATCGCGTCCACCGTTGCTACCGCGCACTGCCGCGGCCCGTTCCCAATTCGTCCCATCAACACTCAGGATCACGTCGTAGTTCGCGGCGTGTTGATTCGGCTCCCAATCGATCACCAGCCCGCCAAGCTCACGCATTTGATGAAAGTCAAGTTCCAACCAGGGATGAGGCGCGGTCGGCTTCCAGTTCAAAACGCCGTCGCGGGGCAACTTAACGAGCTTTACGAAATCGGGACTGGCGTACGACTGGAACGAAACATCAGGCGCGCGTTTGACCGGTAGCGATTTTGGAAGCACCTCGTAGGTCAGCGAATCAATGAAGACACGACCGCTTCCACCACTGCTAGCCGCCACCGCGAATTCGATCGCACCCAATCGCTTCATGGGCACGTTGCCCGCCGGTCCCCAGGCAAACTCGAAATGCCGGGCTTTGTATCGGGTGGTCTGCCATGTCTTGGGAAACGCCAGATCGCGTTTGTTGACCCACCAAACGTTGTCACCCGATGGATCGACAAGTTTGAATTCAAGGTTATTCGAGGGTGCGTCGCCCCGAAGTGCGAATGTAAACCGATAATTGTCCGGCAGTTCAAAATCGACCGCGCGACGGATCACAACAAAACCCGCACCAGCCCGAAAATCGAAGTCGAGTTGCATGCAGCGACCATCGACACCGGGCGCGGGCTTGATCGTCGCAACCACGCCGTCGCTGGCGTTGACCACCCAACGATCCAGCGACTCAAAGTCGTCCAGCACGACGGGAGCAGCCAAGCTCGCTGCCGCCATGGCCAACACGGTTACACCAATGATCGAGTTGTGCATTTCTAATCGCTTCCTACGCCGCGCAAGAAAATGCCCCGCACGGAAGATCCGGCAGGGCATTGGATTTGGTTGCTATTTCAGCTGACATGCAGCCTGCTACTCGATCGCTGTCAAAGCTTCGTGTTCTACGGCCCGGTGATTCGCGGGTGGAAGTAGCTGAAGTCGACGAGATCGATATCGATGTCTTCGTCGTCGTCAAACACCGTGCAATTCCAGTCGAGATCACCCGCACCGCTGCCGTTGAAACACCGCTGGAATTCGGCGAAGTCGAACAGATCCTGATCATCGTCACCATCGGCATCGGCACCGTCAAAGCGATTGGTGATCACGGCTTCGAGGTTGTCGAAGAACACTTCGCCCTCTCCTGTGCCAGCCGACACCAAACACACCGCCCGGGTCAGCGCCGCGTTGCCTGATGGCATGGTAAAGTCGATTTCCAACGGAATCCAAGTATCGGTCGGGCTACCGGAGTCGATGGTGTGGCCATTGGCACTGCTACCGATGTCGATGACAGCCGGGATCGACCCCGCGATCCACTCGATTTTGACACCGGCTCTTGCGGTCCCATGAAGCTGCTGGGCTTCAACATCCTGCTGACGGACGAAGGCTCGCACATACAACGTTTCATTCGGTTGCAATGGATCGGGCAGTGTTAGGTCCTGAGAAATTCCGGTGAAATCAGAACCGGCCATCTTTGCACTGGCACCAAAGACATCTTCATCCACCAGATTGTTCTCTAGACCGCCAACTTCGAACGACAACTGGGCTTCGGGACCAAATTCCAGCCAATCGTCGATCCCATTGGGACCGCCGAATCCGTTTTCAAAACTCGAGTTGGTCAGCAAGTTGGTCGATGGTGCCCGCGACAACGAAGCAAACGCTTGATCAAAGTAGACGACGCTGTTTGTACTCACGTCGGGGAACATGATCATCGTGATGCGAGCAAGCCCGGCATTGTCCGGAACCTCGACGCCGATCGTACCGATGTCAATCATGACCCAAGCGTTGGACGTTGAGTCTGCACCAAATGGAAAATTCTCTGAGGGTCCCGGCAGCGAAGAACCGCCAGGTGCGTCGAATTCAAGTTTCAAACCGGCCAGCGCATTGTTCGTCAGCCCATTGGTCGAGGTATGCATCACGCGACCTCTTAAGAGGACGCGCTCGTTCTCAAATACTTCCGTCATGTTTTGGAACAGACCACTAAATGCCGATTCGGTCCCGACTTTTAGACTTTTGTCTCCATGAAGTGATTGCGTCAGCGTAGGTCGCTGATCGCCGAACCCGCCCCACTCAGCCACCGCCTCTGGCGATGCGTCGCCCGGACCAGCCAACTCAAAATCGCCGTTAACCAGAAGGTTCGTCGGATCGCCACCGATGGTCAGTTTCGCGTCATCCCAAAATGCCGCACCCGAACCGTTGTTCGCAATCCAAACGCAGGTCATCCGAGCTTTGGTTGCACCCACAGGCGCCAACACCGGACCAACCGATGCCGGAATCCAAGTATCGGCAGGCGAAGCCGCACTCATCACAAAATCAAATTGCGTCGACCCACCGACTTGATTGTTCCCATCGTCAAAGAATCCAAGCGCCACGCCAGCAATGGCGTCACCGCCGACTTTGTCACCCGTGCGCGTGAACAACTCCGCGCTGACCGTCACCATGTCGACGCCAGCCGTCACCGGAATATCTTGAAACGCCAGTTCAGTTGGATTGCTCTGGAATGCCTTCAGGGCGTGACCTTCACCAGGAGGCAACGCTGGCACCAAGTTGGCCTCAGACGAGCGCTCGACCACATTACCGCTAATCTCCCACCCGCCAGGTACAAAGGGGTCCAACGCATTCGCGTCGCTGTCTTCGATGCTTCCGTTAAGCAGAATGTTCTGCGATGCGTTGACCGATCCAATCGATACCATCGCGACAACCATCGCCAACGCCAAAGTTCTTTGAGCCTTCATCACCGCTTCCTTCCGCCTCTGGTTTCTCGCTCTCTGACACCCCTGGGCATCCGAGAACGTGAGTTCGCTTCTGTCGATAATCCGTGATCTGCCGATTCAGACCGGCTTAGTTCGAATCCAGAACAACCTAGTTTGAATACTGTCCCGTCGAGCCATCAACGACCTTGTTGCGTCCCTTGCTCAATCCCCACGACCAGTATGGCCGATTGCCAAAGCGATCCTTATCGTTCGCTTCCTCGTAGCTCTTGGCTTCGTAATCGAAGTACCGTTCCTGTGAGAAGCGTTCAACGTGTGTATCGAGAAATACCACGTGATGCCCACCGTTGTGACGCGGGCGTTGGGGCAACGCATCACTGAACATCGCCGACAACTCCGGGAACGGGATTTTGTTCATAAGATTTCCGCTGATTGCGGGAATGTCACCAGCACCGTCATTCCAATCGTTGAACCAATATTCGGTGTAGATACCTTTGAGCAATTTTGTGCTTGGATCTGTAAACTCCGCAATGCTCACGTCCGCAAACTCACGCCGCTTGACGAAATCCTTCACGAGCGGATCGCTCTTGACCGCAAAATACTGCGACATGGATGGGCTTGCACTATCCATCATCGCAACGAATTCGTCCGCCGTAATCGTGCGGGCTCCCGGTTGGCCACCTTTTGCATTGGGCGACTTTGCTTTCGGGCATTGGTAAACCTTCAAATCTTTCAGATATGGCCAAAGCTGCAGAATCTGTCGGTACTGTTTGAATGGTGCCTTGTGATAAGGGTTACCGCCACCGATCGGGACACCGGGAATCCAAAGCAAATGGTCAGACGAATCTTGCACGTAATACTGGACCGAAAGGCCCAACTGGTGCATGTTCGCCTTGCACAAGGTGTCTTTCGCTTGGTCTCGTGCCTTCTTCAGCGACGGCAGCAAAATTGAGACGAGCAGTGCAATAATCGATATCACCACCAGCAATTCAACCAGTGTGAATCCTGCCCGATTTCTTCTCAATCGCATGTTGGCCATCCCTTGCTTCACACGTCCCCAAATTCGCGAAAATCCAACCCATCCAGTTCCTTCAATCCGGTGCGACAGCATCAACCGCTGCCGCACCGTCAGAAGGAAAACGATCATCCACACGCGGCGTCAAATCCATGCCCACGCGCAGACTCAAGACTCTTATGTACTAGCGACGACGACGCAGCATCGTCACCGCACCGATTGCCAACAACGTGAGGCTTGCCGGCTCGGGAACGTAGTTCAAGTTTCCGAAATTCGCCACCAAACCATTACCAGCGCCACTGCCTCCGGTGAAGTACTGGACGTAGCCACCGACGCGGGCGTCATCGAGCATGCCCCACGTACCCATGCCTTCACCTGCATTGCCTTCATCGTACGCAAGCGGGCCACTGGTGTAGTCGTTGCCACCGAGGGTCAACAGATACTCAATTGTTCCCGGCGATCCGGCACTGAGGCCGTTCGCGCGATACTTCACGCCAACGTTGATGGTGTCGCCCTTCGTGTAGTTCACGCCGTGTGAACCGGTGAAGCTGTAGAACGGCAACCGGCCACCAAACACCGCGATCTCACCGTCCGTGGTTCGGACATTGAAGCGACCATCGACATTGTGTGACCACCACGGAGCGACCTGCAGACCAGCTTCTCCATTGCCCGCACCACTGATCGTCAGGTCGGCTGAGAAATCGAAACTGTCGCCATTGTTGAAGACGGCTTCGGTGATGAAGTCGCTGGCGAGATGGAAATTGTGCAGGTTTGCGAAACCGGCACCCGACACCGTGGTATCATCGAACTGAACCTGCGTCGGATAGTTGTTGATCGTGTTCAGCGTCGAACCGGCATCGTCATTGAACACCCGCGTGTTAAGCAGCGTGCCCGACACCGTCGGAGCCGCCATCGCCTCAACAGCCACGCCCAAAGCAGTGACCATGGTCACGGCGACGAGCAATGAAAAACTTCTGCCTTTCCCTTGTTGCATCTTAACTCCTCCTGAATAAGAGATTGATGAGTCGCCGCAGAGCCACTTTGCTCACAACAATCGCCAACCGAATGAGAGTTCGGGCAGCGTAAGAGACGCCCTCGGACTATAGACAATCATAAACGCGCAATCCGGCCATTGCAAGCGCTTTCATAGCTTGATACCATGTATTTTTGAGTTCAGTCACACTCAAATCGTAATGGCTCAAATGGCACTATTCGCAAAACGGCTATTACTGTCGTAACATTATTTACGCCAATAGGTTAGCCCTGAGAACTGGTCGCCGAAGCGAGATGCCTTGCCCGAGGATTGTTCCAATAATGACCACCAACAAGCCATTCCTGTGGGGGGCAGCCACTTCCGCATTTCAGATCGAAGGATCTGCCGAAACTGGCCAGCGGGGCCCCTGTATTTGGGACGCTTATTGTGACATTCCGGGCAAAATCGCCGATGGCGGAACGGGGCGGCAGACCTGCGATCATGTCCGTCGGTACCGCGAAGACGTCGCCTTGATGAAGTCGCTAAACCTCGGGGCATATCGATTCAGCGTCAGTTGGCCACGGGTACTCCCTGCGGGCGTCGGCGCGATCAACCATTCCGGTCTCGATTTCTACGATCGTCTCGTAGACGAACTCATCCCATCCAACATCGTCCCGTGCGTCACCCTCTATCACTGGGATTTACCGAGCGCCTTGCAAGATCGATTGGGTGGCTGGGAACATCCCGACACGGCGAAACACTTTGCCGACTTTTCAACGCTCATCTTCGATCGGTTGGGCGATCGGGTGAAACTTTGGATCACGATCAACGAGCCGTGGTGCATCGCATATGGCGGATACGTGGGCGGTATGTTTGCGCCAGGCATTCAAGACCGCGCTCGCGGGTTTCAGGTTGGCCATCAACTCCTCCGCGCACACGCCCTAACCGTCGCTGCATTCCGCAATCACAAGCACAACGATGGCGCCATCGGCATCGGGCTCAACAGCGATTACTTCTTCCCAGCCAGTGACTCAAAGGAAGATCGCGAGGCAGCCGAGCGCGCCCTACTCGATATGGCCGGATGGTTCGGCGACCCGGTTTGGTTCGGCGACTATCCGGAAATCATGCGCAGCGCATACGGCGATCTGCTGCCAACGTTTTCCGAAGAGGACCAGCAACTGCTCCGAAAGTCCGGTGACTTTATCGCCACCAACTATTACTTCAGCGATTTGGTCCGATCAGCACCAGGAAATGGCCCGTTGGATTACGAACGCATCCCCTACCCCGATCGACCACGAACCGCAATGGGTTGGCCGATCGTTCCCGAAGGACTCGAGTCATTATTGAACTGGCTTTCCGATCGCTATGGAAAGCTTCCGGTATACATCACCGAAAACGGCATCGCCCAATCGAATGAAACAATCGAGAACGGCTGCGTGCATGACCCGGAACGGATCGAATATATCCGGACGCACTTTGATGCCGCCCGTCGCGCGATGGACGCGGGCGTCGATTTGCGAGGGTTTTTCGTGTGGTCGCTGCTCGATAATCTTGAATGGGCCCACGGTTTTACAAAACGATTCGGCTTGGTTCATTGCGATTTTGAAACGCAGGTGCGTACAATCAAAGACAGTGGACTCTGGTACGCCGAGTGGATTGCCAACGGTGGTTGGAATAGAGACGCATTGCCCCAACCCAATCTCAGCTGCCCCGGGGGAGAACGCAAATGATCGGTAAGACTTCAAGAAATCGTGCACAAGCGCGTACTGTTGCGATGACGGCTGCCACCTTTTTGTTTTGCATGGCGGTTCAAGCGCGCGGCGACGTCATCACGCCCCTAGCAAGCTACGAACCATCTGAAACAGATCTAAGCGTCACCCCAAATGCGGGCGATACCGGTCTCTCACTTTCAATCGTCGCGTCGGGCGTGGGCGGTGCACCGACTGCAACGGACGGCGGATTTCTACTGCGACTCGATCTTGCCAATGAGGTGGATGGGAAGTTCGAGATTCGCCACAACTGGTCGGTGACGACCTACGACCTCGACGGCAACGATGAATTGCTCGTCGATGTATACCCAGCCACCTCATCAATGATCCCGGGCGTGATGGGTGTGTGGAGTCCGTCATGGAACCCACCCGACAACTGGCAATCGGCAGCTTCATTGCCCATCGTCTCAGGCACCTGGACAACCATATCGCTGGATGTCTCATCGAGATCGCAAACGGGACTCAACGATATTTTTGCGTTCGTCTTTGAAAACCTTGCCGGCGCAACTGGAACGGTCTTTGTCGACAACATGCGACTCCGTAGCATCGGCGACGCACCCGAAGCGAGCGACCTCGTCTTGGTTGCGTTTGAAGATCATGTCGACTTGGCATGGAGCGATTCGACGGAACCGGGACTCGATGGTTACAACGTTTACCGCAGTGACAACGTTGGTGG
>BQJS01000054.1 GCA_021604825.1 Phycisphaerae bacterium
CTGCGCAGAGGTCCCGAATGGGCTTCTGTACCGCACACAAACGCGAGAACTCGGCCCAAATGATCTGGTGTCGTTAGGAATAGCATTGGCGTTTGCACCGCACCCTCCGCGACCAACTCGTGAACGGGAAGACGTCGATCAATCGGTCTCTAAGGTTCGACGGAAGAAAAAGAAGGCTCGCTCAACCCGCTAGCTGTTCATCGACTGTCTTTGGTTTGCGAAGCGGTCGCCGGGTGCCGAACCCGGAGGTCTTTGGGCGATAGCAGCTTTGCTTAAGGCAAAAGCGTTGGACGGTGGCACGATGGGATCGCTGGAGGAGCGGGTTGGTAGATGATCGGCCCGCTTCTCAGGCTTGCTCCACGAAAAAACAGAGTACGGATAGCGAGGTTAACCGACGTCGGGCAGGTGGGTTACACCAAGTAGTGATCTGCTCAACTGGGATTCGACGAATATGGTCGAGTCATTGCCGCAACTATCGCACACAATGGTGCCATTGGTGGCACTTCTTGGCGTGCGGAGATTGATTAATGGGCGTAATAGTCAAACAAAAAGTGAAAGGCCGTGGCAACCCGTGGTGGGTATTTCTGAACCACGATGGAACTCGTCGCACCAAGCGAATCGGGGACCGGCAGGCTGCTGAAGCGGTTGCATCAGCGCTTCGCAAGAAGCTCAAGGCTGGCGAATTCAATCTGGTCGAGGATTCCAGTAAGTCGAAGAGCCCCAAGTTCCCAGACTATGCCGCCCACTACCTGGAATCCTTTGCCAAGACCGCACTCAAGCAAAATACCTGGAAGGGATACGAATCGATCATCCGCCTACACATAAGCCCGGCATGGAAAGACAAGCGGCTCGATGCGATCACGCGTGCGGACGTGAAGCGGCTAATTCTTCGGAAGCAGAAGGACGGCTATTCGGCCAAGACCATCGAAAACATCAAGGCCCTGATCAGTGGGATATTCACCCACGCATACGAGGATGAGATCCTGGCGGTGAACCCTGCGCTTAAGCTGGGCAGGTTCATTCCCAAGCAGGATCGGCGCAAGAGTGTCCAGGCTCTCTCGCGCGAGCAAGCCGCCGAAGTGATCGCCGCAGCCAAAACGCGTTTCCCCCAGC
The DNA here is from genome assembly GCA_021604825.1 of Phycisphaerae bacterium. The sequence continues at coordinate 1,114 of BQJS01000054.1, forward strand.
ACCACACGATGATTTTGTGCGCTTTCCGCACGGGATTGAGGCTCGGCGAGTTACTCGGTCTTGCATGGTCCGACTTGGACTTCGAGGCATGCACGATTGAAGTTCGCAGGTCCTTTAGTCACGGACATTGGAGCCTACCCAAGTCGAACAAGTCCAGGACCTTGGATATGTCAGATCAACTGCGTTCCGCGTTGCTTCAACACCGCGAGGACTTGAAGCTTCGCTTCGGTGCAACCTTGCCCACGGTTGAAGTCGGTAGCCAAAAACCCGCTTTGCTTCAGTTGGTGTTCCCCAGTTGGCGAGGTGGCCCCATCTGCGGGGACAACTTCCGCAAGCGGGTGTTTCGGAAACTGATCGAAGCCGCAGACGTTCCAGAGTTTCGCATTCACGACATCCGCCATACGTTCGCGAGCCTTCTTCTCACGCAGGGGGAGTCCTTGCACTACGTGAAGGAGCAAATGGGCCATGCTTCGATCCAAACCACCGTGGACGTCTATGGACATATGGTACCGGGCAGCAATCGCAATGCCGTAAACCGGTTAGATGATGCAGCCGAGCCAAATCTAAGCGTTTTGAAATCATCAGTTGCCTAGCGATGATGAAACAACCAAGGTTGAACAATCTCCCGCATTTAAGAGTAGAGAATTGTCGCATTGTAGGAGGGCTTATCAATGTCAGATTCGAACGACAGAAAACGCAAACCGCTGGAGCCAATCGACGAGATTCGCACAATCGATGTTGACAAGGCATTGTCCATAAAGAGGCAGCCCAGCTGGCTCGTGGTTGTTATTGCTGGAGTCGCAACATTCTTTTGCGGTCTTCTGCTTGCGTTGAAGCTCAACAAGTCCGAGCGACTGGATCATCAGGCTGAGGTCGAGCGACTGAATGCATCGATTGATTCACTCAATGGACAGATCGGCTCATTGCAGCAGAAGATATTCACCGTCAACAGCGACCTGAGAAGTGCCAAGAGCAGCCTAAAGTGGGCTGACGATCGAGCCTCTGAAAAGCAATCAACCATCAATGACCTGCGGCGTCAATTGAATCCAAGGCGACGTCAGAGCACGAATAGCCTAAAGCAATATTACGACCAGTTACTTGTTTTCAAGGACACACAAGAATTTCGTAGTCTCGGCTTATCCGTTGCCAGCCCGCATCACCGTTGGATGAAGGAAGTCGACGCCCGGAGCGAGGATCAATCACTGACGTTTAGAGAGCGTGTTGCATTTGGCGAGTTGTTGCAACTAGCACTGGAATACGTCTCGACCAGGGGCAGTGAAAATGAAATGACGAGGCGACTAAGAGGGTTTACCGAAGATGCGATTTCAGGGGAATAGCGGCTGGGGATCTTCGAGGAATCGATCGAGAGATTCGGTCCATGCAATTGTTGGAAGTGTCGAGCTTCTCGCTTTGCTGGACAGCCAAATAGTCGAAAATCTCAGTTGCACCTTGACAAAACCAGGCGTCGATTGTTCAACTCTAGAGGTGGGCGAGAGTTAAGCCGAGCCACTGATTGGCGGCGATTGTTCTGACAAACGGCAACTGGACGTCCGCCAGTGCACGCGGTGCTAGTTGTGTCGCCTTGTCGGCCGTTGAATTCTCTGGTTGCACAACAACTTGTTGCGTAGTAGAGGCAAGGTCCGACAGGATGTTGAAGTTGTTTTAGGAATCTGCACTCAAGGAAGAGTGAGTAATGAATACCCGAAAGAATGCAAGGACGCTTGGGGCACTTTCCAGCCGAATGGCGAGACTCAAGCAGGCCGCCCGCGACCAGGGGCCTGTATCAGGACTGACTCATCAATTCTACAAATATCCGGCCAGGTTCTCTCCTCAATTTGCACGAGCGGCGATCGAGTCCTTCTCGGCTCCGGGTGATATCGTACTTGACCCTTTCATGGGTGGCGGCACTTCGGTGGTGGAAGCAATGGCCTTGGGCAGACGTTCCATCGGGAATGACCTCAATTCTTTGTCAGTGTTCGTTGCAACAGTGAAGTCCAGTGTGCTCAACTCAAAAGAACAAGCCGCAATCAAGGAGTGGGCGTGCGACATGGTTCCCCGACTTCGCTGCAATTGGTCAATAGTGACCCGTCCGGGTGTAACCGACCAAGCTCCGCGGAACATGACGATTCCAGTTGCACGATGGCTTAGAAAGACTATTGCGCAATGCCTGGACGGATTAGAAGAACAAGTTTCGACGCCAAGGGCTAAGCGATTTGCGAGATGTGTTGTTCTAAATGTTGGTCAATGGGCACTGAATGGCCGCCGTCAGATCCCAACGGCTGAAGCGTTTCGCAAACGGATTCGAGTTACTGCCGAGGAGATGCTCATCGGCCTCAACGACCTCAAAAGGTCGATGGCCGCATCGACACATGACACGCATGCGCCAGTCATTCGAGAAGGCGATGCAGCGAATCTCCATTCGGATGATCGCATCTGCCGATGCGGACTAGTCGATATGGTTGTCACATCACCGCCGTATCCCGGAGTACACATGCTTTATCATCGATGGCAGGTAGATGGAAGGAAAGAATCCGATGTGCCATATTGGATCTCAGGTACAAGCGATGGGGCGGGTGCGTCCTTCTACAATTTCGCGGATAGGCGGAGGCAAGCTGAAGACCGCTACTTCGCGAAGGCAACGCGGGCCTTCTCGGCAGTTAGGCACGCGATGAAAGACGGAGGGATTCTCGCCCAGCTCATCGCGTTTTCCGAGCCAGGACGACAGCTCCCTAGATACCTCCGAATGCTTGAGCGTGCCGGGTTCATCGAGGAAAGGCTGTCTGGAGAGCGTCGAATTTGGCGTTCTGTGCCAAACCGCAGTTGGCACGCCAACTCGAAGGGGCGGATTGCGTCATCCCGTGAAGTCTTGCTGCTCCACAAGGCATCATAATCACTCTCCGGCGTCCTCATCAGCTTGGGCAGCCTTACGCTGTAGTCCTGCCATCACTTCTGCGACACGAACCTGCACCGTCGCGACTCTGCATCTTTCGTCCTCAAGCATCGTAGTTTGCATTTCTTCGGCCTGTTGATCTTCTGGCCACTGGAGAATCGCATGATAGCCGATCCACACTTGGTAGTTCTCTTCAAATAGCTCAGCGAAGGCTTTCGACTTGGACTTCATTCGCTCAAGCCTGTCTACATATGGCCCGAATAATGTGGAATAGTAGACTATAGTTTTAGGCCCGGCGACAAAAACCTTATAAGCGACCTCAGTCCGTTTGCTATGCGGAGTGTCTTCGTGCTGAGGCCAGAGCTCCACCCAAGTTTCAGGATCTTCATCCGGGTTGATTGGGATCACGTCGAAGTCTGGGACGTTTCCACGTTTTCCCTTCTTGCTGTCTTCGACAGCGGGAAAGATCTCGAAGTTGATGGCAGATCGCAACTCTCCGCCATTTGGCGACCTCAGCACCGCGGTCACCGTGCCGGTGTCGCCGATTCTTGCTTCTTCCGCAGCACGTAGCCGCCATTGTTTTCTTCCGCTTCGCAGGTTTGACACCCCAGCAACCTCAATTTTCTGGGGTTCAAACTCAATTGAGATTAGCCCCTCGTTCTCGAATCGATCATCTGCATCGGTTTCTATGCGAACAGCTGCGCGACCGTTCAATCGGACCCGTGCAATCTCTGCGGGAGAGACTATTTCCCATTCTGTTACGTCTGGATACGGTTTCGTGGGAAGCGGCAAAGTCCTGGGCCCGGGGGGGCCAGGAGGTTTTACACTGTCCTCACCGCCATCATCTCTACCATGTCCACCTTCGTTTTCGCCACCGGGATTCTCAGATTCCCCTGCCGTGCTGGGCGAGTAGCCTGCGTCCTGGAGGAGTCGAGTGATTTGTTTCTTTACGCTTTTGCTCGTCGAGTGATGGTCCCGATTGACCATCTTGTCAGTAAGATCCTGCTCGATTTCAGCGAGACGCGAATCCTCCTTTAGAATACGGGACAGTGTTGTCTTGAGGTCGTCGAGTTGTGGCCCCTCTTTGAAGCTTTCACGGGTCGAGGAGAACAACTCTCGCCGGACTCTCCTGTCTACGCGGCTAATGTCGAGGTGTACTACCATGTGCCGAGATAGCATTCGAAAGCCGATGTCGCGGAGGAATTTGGCCGAAAGCTCGCCTTGGTTCTGCCCATTCCGACTGGCGATGATAGGGGAATTACGTTGAACAAAGAGGTCGTTGGAGCTCGATCGCGGAATAAGCTTATCTTTGACCTTTCTTATGCCTCTTACCACCCAGTACTCAACTCCAATTCGCGAATCACGGCTATTGAGCGGGATGATGTCCTCCATTTCGTGGTGGTAAACGACTGAACTCCCCGCTTTCGAGACTTCGTCTTCGACACCTTTTTCAGTTAACTTCATGAGGCGGTTGCGGCTTCCGCCCACTCTTTCATCTTTCACGGAATCTCCGCGAATGTCGATTACACGGAAAGGCAGCAACGGGTCAAACATCGACAAGTGCAGATAGTGATATAGATTGCCTGGTGAAGCTTGGAAGGACTTGCTTAATCCCGACAACTTGAATCCGACGTGTCGAACAAGAGTGCCGTTATTGAGAATGGGGGGATGCTTCAGTCCAGTCCCAGTGTATGGCTCAAGCTGTTCATTCCCTCGATCTACATGAGGGATCTTTTCATTGATCTTGAGGTATGAATATACTTCGAGTGCGTAGTCCTCGCCCGGGTCAACGAGTCTGATAATCGTGAAGCCTGCGCGGCCGGGAGAATTTTTGCACCTGGAAATCACCACGGCGTAATCGCAGAAGGCAAGTGTTGACGACCCCCCCTGGCCGAACGTGCCCATCAAGTATGGTTTTTTGACCTTGTTGCCTTCCTGTAGGCTGAGGATCGTGCCAGGCATCATCTCAGGCGACAGGCCAATTCCGCGGTCGATGACATCGACGGTTGGGGCTTCGCTGACGCCACTATCGGCCAACACAACACTGAGGGATCTACTCAGATTGCCCTCTTTGTCCTCGCCACTGTATAGTCCGGATTGTGGTCCTGAGGGATCGCGACCAAACCACAACTCAGCAGCATCGCTTGGCGTCCTTGGAGTGCCGTTTCGAGATTCTGCATGTGCCGATTCCAATAGGGCGTCTATTCCGTTTGTAATTCGCTCGGTAAGACTCCGGCCCGCGTTTGTTGATAGGCCGATCGATGCTTCGTTGGATTCAGACTCGCCGTACGCGACCCACTCGCAGTTAAGTGGGCCGAATTTCTCACCGAGCCCCATGCTCGTCCTGTCGCCCAATTCTTTGAGGATGATCTGGATCTCGGACTTCTTGCGAGCCGCCAAAACACGATCGAATAGTACGTCGAGAGTTTGAATCGCCATGAGCAAGAGCTCCTTATTGTTTCTTCGGTAGTCGGTCCCACATCAGGTCGAACATGCTTCCGTCCAGCTTATCGCAACTAATGACATATCCGTTGCGTCCTTCTTTTTGGACTGCACCCGAGTTGCGGAGCCATGCAAGCGTCAAATAGACCTGATAGCTTGGAATCTCTTCACCTACCGAATCATGAATAGGGAGAAGATCATCAATAGCGAACATTTTGCCTCTCGAGACCGAACGATCCAGATGTTGGGCAAACGCCAGTGCTGCAAGGCGGGGAGCTCGATGTTCGTATTCTTCCCTTGCCTTTTTTGACCAACCAATCTTGACGAGTTTGTCCTGATCGCGTTCGAAACGAGGATATGGTTTCGAAGCAGTACGACCTTTTGCCTTCCTCTTCTTGGTAGCTCTTCGTGCAGAGCCTGACGCTCTCGTAGGAGATTCACCGCCAAGCGACGTAGTCGTCGCATCTACGTGAAGAAGCTGGGCTAAGCGATCAGCAATTCTGGCCAATTCAGCGACTTCTGCATACCTATGCTCTCTCACGCCACGCTCGATTATGCTCTTGAGCGAGGCCTCCGCGGCGGCGACTGCGACTTTTGCTTCCTGTATCATATCCATGCGTGTAAGTTACACCGAAAATACAGTGACGTCAAGTGCGATATCGTCCGGCCCGGTTCCGAGGCTGTGGATGCAGCCTTCGGCCGTATGTAAGTGGCTTAGGGGGACGTGCTTAGGAACTGGGTCAGGGGTCTCAAGAATTTTCATTTCTTGCTCATTGCCCCCCGCCTGCCAAGGAATGCTGCCATGCTTTCGATTCGGAAATCGAGACATGGATCGAGCCACTCGGGCCAAACGAGCCCAACTTGTTTGATTGATTTATTTTCAGTTCCGCTCACGAGCTGGCCATTGAGTGTGAATGACGCAACCTGTGAGGTCGAGACGAGGGCCCCTGAGGAATTTGCCAAGTCCACCTGTGATGAATGAGGCGTGATTTAGTTGGAAACTGACGATGAGCTTGGCTGCTGAAGCCAGCACCGAGTCGACTCCATGATCCGAAACGGGCGACCTCTCAGTGACCGAATTGTCAAATTTCCCGTCACAGATCTTCCTGTTGAAGAGCCGACAAGTAGTTTGTGCTTGGAGCAATTTCTAACAGTCGTGGTACGTTCAGACAGCACCTCAGTTGATCTTCCCAAATAGACTGTTGCAGCAAAGTTCCAACCGACACGCATGGCCCGGGTCGGTCGCCTCAGAACGTTAAGCAAAAACTGACAACGTCTCTCGAAGTATTCATCATGGACGTTGCTGACGAGGTCCGAACCAGTTCCGACGGCGGTGGCAAAATCTGACGTTTTCAAGGTCAAGTACCTCACCCGTCTCGAAGCAATGGGCAAGTTGGCGAACAACTGTGCGAAATTCTTCTTCGTTCATGTCGCACTTCATCTCATTTACGAACATGCAACAGAGAACGAGGTCGGACCGATCCCCAGGCGTGCGATGGTCGATGCTTCGGTAAAACGGACTGGAGGGGATACTGATGTCCAGCTTAAGCCCCGTGTAGAAGCATATGAACGTCTCGCCACGAAGACTCTGCCGCATCGCCTTGGTGATAGCTCCTAGATCAGAGCGGCCATCGGCGGAGAACTTGTCGTGAATCGCTGCACATCTTCTGCATCGTTTGCCACGGGTGATCTCGCTATTGCACACTTCGCATTTCATGCATCTTGGTCCCTATAGGGGAATTGCCGTTCTTCCGGACACGCAACCTAGAGTTGCGTGAGAGCCACGTTCGAATTCGTACAGGCCGAACGACTCTCCGTCCTCCCCAAGCATTCCCACGCCTGTGTGCAATAAGTTAACAAGGCGGGCCGCGTGTTGCTCCGCGAATCCGTGACCCGTTTAGTTCGGCGTGCCTTAACCACCGCACCCAAACGCTCCCTATACGCTCCCAGCACCCCGAGGTAACCTGTGAACAAAAAGAAAGGCCAGCCGTAAGTGGCTGACCTTTCAGGGTTTAAAGAATAGCGGGGACAGGACTCGAACCTGTGACCTCCGGGTTATGAGCCCGACGAGCTACCAACTGCTCTACCCCGCAATTGTGTTTCGTGAATTTACGGGTATTCGGCTGATTGTCAATGCCTGTTGTTGATTGGCTTTATTTGCGGGCTGGTGTTTGCGGTGCCGCGTTGAGAATTTGCTGCGGGGGCTGGCTACTGCGGCTGAGTGTTTATTCTGATTTGGAATTTTTTGCACCGGCGGTGGCAGCGACGGCGGTTGGGGCGCCTTGCGATGGAACGGAGAACACCATCCCGCATTGTCCACAACGCACTTTCTTTCCGCGCACTTTGTCCGGAACACGCAGGACCGCGCGGCAGGATAGATTCGGGCACATCAGCGTTATGGGCATGATTCGTCACTCTTACGGTGATTGATTCGAAACTGACTGGTCTATTGGCCAGAATTCCATGGATTCATCGGCTTGAAAGCGACGCTTCTTAACGTGGTTCTCACAACGGAGAGTATACATTTTGATTGTGCGCATCGCGGAGGATACATCGTATCGCGATCGCCAGGCGCGGAGATTGGCTACGAAGTTATGGGCATTGGCACATGCGTGTGGCGCGGTGAACGCGGCGCGTGCGGATGACTTCAATCGATGCTCCGATAATGATGGTGGGGGATAGCCCTACACCGACCATGTCAATCGGATGGTTTTCTAGTCCGAGTCAGTCAGCGACCGTGTCTGACTGGGCCCGACTAAGCCGATTCACGCCGACGTGCCGGTTTGTCGAATAGGTTGGCCTTTCCGTTGACCACATCGCTGTCGAGGACCCATGTGGTGTTGCGATCTTGTTCAGGCAGATCGAACATCGGATCGAGCATGACCTCTTCGGTGACGGCACGGAGCGCCCGCGCACCGGTGTCGCGCTCGAGGGCGCGTTCGGCGAGGGCGTACAGCGCGTCGGTTGTGATCTCCAGCTTGCAGTCCTCCATTTCGAAGAACTTCTCGTACTGTTTGACGAGCGCGTTGGTCGGCTCGGTCAGGATGCGCACGAGCATGTCAGCCGTCATCGGTTCGAGCGACGCGATGACTGGCAGGCGGCCAACCAATTCGGGAATCATGCCGTATTCGATGAGATCAAACTGCGTGACCTGTTGGAGCAGTTCGGCCCGCTCTTTAACCTCGTCGATGGCCCGGTCTTCATTCGCGAAACCGATCGTGCTGTGACCAAGCCGGCGTTTGATAATGTCATCCAAGCCCACAAACGTACCACCGCAAATGAACAGGATGTTCGTCGTATCGAGCTGGATATATTGCTGCTCCGGATGTTTGCGGCCACCTTGCGGGGGGATGTTCGCGACCGTGCCTTCGAGCATTTTCAGCAAGGCCTGCTGCACACCTTCGCCCGAAACGTCGCGCGTGATGCTGACGTTCTGGGTCGTGCGGCCAATCTTGTCGATCTCGTCGATGTAAATGATGCCGCGCTGGGCGAGCTCGATGTCATAGTCTGCCGTTTGAAGCAATCGCAACAAAATGTTCTCAACGTCTTCACCGACATAACCGGCTTCGGTAAGCGTGGTTGCATCGCCAATCGCAAACGGCACATTCAATACGCGGGCGAGTGAACGCGCGAGCAGCGTCTTTCCCGAACCGGTGGGTCCGGCAATCAGCAGGTTCGATTTTTCCAATTCAATGTCGTCGGGACCGGCGGTGTCTGCGTACTCGAGACGGCGATAGTGATTATGCACGGCCACCGACATGGCCCGCTTGGCGCCGTCCTGTCCGATGACGTATTGGTTGAGGAAGTCGTTCAACTCGCGCGGTGTCGGAACTTTACCAACCACGGTACGAGCGGACGACGTCTTTCGTTTTTCTTGACGGATGATGTTGTGGCACAGGTCGACGCACGACTCGCAGATGTAAACATCCTTGGGCCCTTCAACCATCGGGCCTGCATCGCGCTGCGACTTTCCACAGAAGCTGCACGAGCTCCGCCGCCGGCGCTGACCCTTGCTGCCGCCAGAGTTACCGCTTCCGCCAGAGTTGCCGCCGCCACCGGAGTTGCCGCTGCTTCCACCACCGCCTTTTTTTGTTCCAGCCATTCTAAATCTGTTCCTTCCCGCGATGCCCAACTGAATCAGCCTCAACTGAAAAAGGGCGTGCGAGTGAATGCTCATTGTTTCTGGTCGATATCCGTATGGGCTAGTCCCGATACGCAGACCGGCGAATCTGACAATATTGTATCGTCCAACACCGCAATGTCGGGCCAGCGGGCCTGCAATTATTCCACGGCCAACCGCCGATCGCAAAAGGCAGTGTCAGCAGTGCTGCAAATCGCGTTTGGCTAAGGCTTTCCGTCTGATTCAACCATCATCGCGGCGATGGCTTGGGTCCGCAGGGCTTTGTACTCGGCTTCGTCAATATCCCCGCGATCACGCATTTTCTGCAAGTCCTCGAGGTCGAAAATGCTGGATTGGCTGTCGTCCTGACCGTGGAGTCGACGCCGCATGATGAATACCACCACGACAAACGCAACGATCGACAGGATGGTCACGCCACCCCAAAGCGCGATTCGGCTCCATTCGTCCACGGTTAGTTCTGAGAAAACGCGCACAGCTTATCGCATCCGGATCAATAATCGCCCAGTTAATCCTAGGTCACGGTAATTGGCTGGGCAACTGGTCAACCGAATCTCACGCAACATCCCACAAACCATGGGGCTTGCTCAGCTTTCGGATGTGTCGGGTCCGCCAACAATCCGGTCAATGCTCCAAGGACGCTGACCCGACAGGGCGTGTTTCGTGCGCATGACCAACTCCGCGACCAAGCCCGCCACCAGAATGTTGACAGCCGTCGCGGAGAGGATAACCGCCGAAAGAAACCATGTCGTCCCGTGCGATAGTGACTGACTGCGAAGCACATCAAACACCCACAAAGCTCCAAACCCTATCGCACCCAAGAACATGTACTGCGCTACCTTGGCGAACATGTGCGACGGGCGGGTGCGGTATTTGTGTAGGATGCGGATCAACAGAATGTCGGCCATCACCCTGGCTGTTCGACTCATGCCATACTTGCTGGTGCCCGCCGTCCGAGGATGGTGCTTGACAACCATCTCGCTGAGTTTTCCACCGCGTGCCAAGACGTAGACTGCAAGAAACCGATGCATCTCACCGAACAATTCCGTGGGATCGAGTGCCCGCCGCGAATATGCTTTCAGCGTGCAACCCAAATCGTGAACCGGGACACCGGTGACTTTGCGAACGATCTTGTTGGCCACCTGCGATACAAAGCGCCGCGGACCGGTGTCCTGACGATCGCGCCGCCAACCGCTGACGCAGTCAAACCCCTGATCCAATCGTTCGAGCAATGCCGGAATATCAGCCGGATCGTTCTGCCGATCGCCATCCATCGTGACGAGGACTTTGCCCACCGAATAGTGCATTCCGGCCGCGATGGCGATGGTCTGCCCGCGATTGCCCGCGAAGTGAATCACGCGAACTTGCCGATGCTTGGCCGCCACTTCATCGAGGACGGTGTCGGTTCCGTCGTTGCTGCCATCATTGACGAGTACGACTTCAAACGTCTTGCCCGTTGGTTCGACAGCGCGGACGATATCGTCGGCGAGTGGGGCGGCATTGTCGCGCTCGTTGTAGATGGGAACGACGATCGACAAATCCAGCGTCGGGTTTTCCTGATGATAAGCGCTCATGATCCGTTGGGTTCATCTTGCGGCGGACTTTCGCCCGAATGGTTGTTCCGTTGTTGGCGAAGGGCTTTGCTGTCTTGAAACGCACCGCGCCGACGATAAATCAGCATCAGGTTACGCGTATAGATGAAGATGCCAAGTCCCTGGCCCAAAACAAACACCGGATCTCGCAACTGAAGGGCGTAGACAAACAGCATCGATCCACCAATGATCGAGAGATACCAGAATCCGATCGGGACGTAGCTCTTCTTCTTGCGTTCGCTGGCGACGATTTGCAGGACGAACCGCATCATAAATGTCGCCTGCGCCGCCAGCCCGAAAAACACCCAAGGATCGCGAACGGCACGGACAAGTCGATCCCAAGGCGTCAGGTTTCGCTTCACTGTACTCTTAACGTTCTCAGCGAATTCGATCCATTCGGTCACTTCGTCTTGAGACAATTCGCCTTCCGACACGTGCTTCTCGATCTCCTGCCGAGTTCGCTCAAATTCATCCGTCGGTCCATCAGCCCGGACGAGCGGCGGCCATACGCACAGCGCAACAAGAGTCAGGGTGGCTAGAGAAGTCCGAGGGAGGATGTGCATTGCCAATCGATATCCGTTCATGTCCAGCAAAGTAAGCACCCATACCGCAGCCGCGTGCATCAATCGCATGCACCGCAAGTCGGTTTGACCATGGCTTTGTCATGTCGATGCGGGCCCGGAAGTTACAAGAGAGGCGGGCATCTGACCAGTATTGAGCCGCGAAATTTCGAAGTTTCAGCGATGTCGGCGATTCGGTGCGGTGGGGGAACGACCGGTGGATGTACACGGATAGCACATCGATATTTGGTTTGCCTGAGGGGTGGTTGTGAATTGTCTGCGAAAGGATCAGCCGTCTTCTAAGACGGTTTGATCGCCTTGATGATCATCGTTTTGCTGAGGTAGCGGACGAACGTGCTGCGCTGGAGCGTGTCGACACCCCTGGCGACGATGGGCGCCAGCTGGTGGATCCTGGGCAATGCATCCAGCCCCACACCTTGCATCTGCATGCTCTCCCAGCGATCAAACAACGGCTTGATGCTCAACGGGTTGACGAAGACGTGCGGGTGCTGCTTGCGACGCCGACGGAACCCGGGAACCAGGAGCTTGCAGGCCGACCCGCGTGCGGCATTTCGTAACTCCGTGATAAGCGTTCCGCCCGGTTTCAGGACACGATACATCTCGTCCAGAAGTTGGGGCCAATAGCAATGCGGGAAAAGGTGAAACATCCGCAGGCTGGTGAGTACATCGACACTGTCGTCGGCGAATGGTAGGCAGAACGCGTCGCCTTGAGAGAACCCGATGTCGTATCCGACCTGCTTTGAAGATCGAGCGGCTACGTCGAGCATTCCTTTGGAAATGTCGATGCCGATCATCCGATGCTGGCGGTTCTGTTGACGCAGGTAGAACAGGAATCGCCCGGTGCCCACTGGCATATCAACGTGGAGGGTGTTCTTGGTCGTGGGGCCAATGAGTTCATTGACCGCCCGTTGAGCGTGTTCAAAGTAAAAGTGCAACGAATCATTGGTCGAGCGATCGTTGTCGTAGCGATTGGCATTGTGGTCGTACAAGCCGATCAGCCTTGAGCGAAGTCCGTCGAGTTCGATCGGCTCGGTCTGCTTGGCCGCGTCACGTTTCTCGTCGATGGTGGTTGGCATTGGGTTTCACTCTGCTTAAGGGGTCGAAACGTCCGTCGAAAGCGCGAAGAAGTTACGCCTGCCGAAACGCCAGCGAATCGCTACAGCACTGATATCGGTTATCGGACAGCTCTGGTGGTGAATTGAGGGCTGGAGACGTACAGATACATTAATGCTGTATCGATCGTTGCTTGGTTGTCTAGAAAGGGGCTGCGGAAAGCCGTCCTTGAATGCTCCTTGCGACGTCTCCAAAGGCCATAACTTCATGTTCGGCAATATAATACGGAATTTGAATTTCCACGGGCCTCGAAAATTGACTTGGTCCAATACGATGCCTAGCATCCGTCGAAAGTGTGTCGAAAGCGTGTTTGCTTGTCGCCTCGGCCACTCGATCGTGAGGGCCGCAATTCATGGGGCAGCCAAGTTCGTCGATGACGATCGAAATCAATGTGTCGTATCAAGGACCGCACGTGTCAAGAAACTCATCTCCTTTAAGCAATCCAACATCAGCCGCGACTGAGCAGAGCGGTGAACTCGAACTTGAGGAGGCTGGGATTCGATTTTTGAATCGACTTTCGCCCGTTTTCAGGCTCGACGATGAGGAGGCCATCCGCGCGTTTCTTCGCGCTCCAGGGTTTAACGACGATCCCCGAGATTTCCTGGATCATCCCTCGGCGCAAGTTGTTCAGACGGCTTCGATGTGTCTGGGACTCACCGGAAACATGCAGGACGCCGATCGGTTGGTTGACCTGCTACATCACGACGATTACTTCGTGGTCAGTGCTGTCGAAAAATCGATTTGGTCGATTTGGATGCAGGCGTCGAATCCGGCGTGCGTTACCTGGCTTCATCAAGCCATCGATTGCATGCAAGCTGGTTATTATGATGAATCTGAAACATTGCTCGATTTGATTCTCATCGAAGACCCCGAGTTCGCAGAAGCGTGCAACCAGCGGGCGATCCTCCACCACCTCACCGGTCGATACGAATCGTCCATGATGGCCTGCCACCGAACGCTGGCGCTCAATGCCAATCACTATGGTGCCGCCGCCGGATTGGGGCACAATTACTTCCACCTGGGTGATTTTGAAAAGGCCCGTGACGCGTTTCGCAAAGCCTTGGGCATTCACGCACGCATGGAGGGCATTCGCCAAGCGATCCGCCGCTGCAATCTAGCCGCCGTCGAGCCCAATCCCCACGCCCACCGTTGATTCAACCCATTAATCACACAAAGACGCGTTTGCTGTAGATCGCCCATTCAATCAGCAGGACGCCCAGGATGGCCAGCAACAGGTACGGCCAAAATGGTTTGTTGACGTGCTCGACGGAAGCTGTCGCGGTGACGTTGCTGCCAGCCAGTTTGAGCACTTTGGATGGGGCGATGTTGCTCTCAGAACCGTTGAACAAATTCACGGCGTATTGCTCTTTACCATCGACGGATGGTTCTGCAGAGTACACGCCAACATTGCGGGTGCCCGCATAGTTGACGTTCGTGAAATTCCCGGTCTGAACCTTCGCGACAAATCCATCAGGACGCCTCACGCGAATTTCATCGGTGTTATCAGGCACGGCAAATTCGATCGGATCACCGGGACGGACGTTGCGAACGCCTTTGAACGAGAGACTTCCCGTCATGAACTGAATGGAATTTTGCAGGAACACCGGAAAGTGCGGTTTGAAACCCCAGTCCGAATTCAATAGGGCGTTACCGGTGATGTCGTCCTCAGCAACGAGACTGAAAGCGGAAATCAGAAAGTGCATGCCTTCTTGCGAGAGCAAGGCCATGATCGGGGCGTTTTCACCTTCGACTAATGGTTCCGCCTGCGCCGGCAGCGTCAATTGCAACCATTGGTGGATCAGGATTTTCCCGATCCCGACGTAACGCAAGATGGGGTGCGATTCGTCCCAGTCGAAGATGATCCCACCTTGAACCAACCTGCCGGCTGATACACCTTCGATTTCTGGAACACCGCCGAAGAACATGTAGCTGCCTGGCCAGAGACGAGCGGTTGAGTGGTTGTCGAGAATGGCGAGATCGAATTTCAATCGACCAGCTTCGGCGAGTTCTGTTTCGTCAGCTCGCTCGTATTCAGCCGGCGTCATTTTCTTGATTTGGATTGGAAGCGTCGGCAGTACCCGATCGAGAAACAGATTGCCCTCGCCAACTTGTAGCACGGTGACGTTTCGAGGCGGTTGAACGATCGTCCATGCGGCATTGTCTGATCGCATCGCATCGTCCACGGTTAGTCGCACTTCGACCACACCGCCGCCCTCGTACTCGATCGGGTCGAACGCCACCGACGCAGTGCTGCCAGCCAGCGGAATACGATTCCTCGCCGGGGTGATCGGTTCCGATTCAACGGGCACGCTCGCGTCTTCGTCCGCGTCTTCAATTGCGGGGGCCTCAAGTTGGCCGGGCTTTAATTCCATTGACTGCACATCGACGTGCTTGTCGTTGATATACAAGTTGGCGTCGCAACGAATGGTGTCGGTTCCAAAGTTACGCACGAGGCTGAAGACTTCGAGCATTTGCGGATACTCGTAGTTGCGCTTGGCCTCCATCGACAGGATCGCCACGTTGTCGTCACGCTCGCCGATGCTGACGATCTGCATGTCGTCGGTCGGCAGGCGTTTGATGGTGAGTGATTCGGCGTCTTCGATATTGCCGTCGGTCAATACGACGACGCGTGCCGGTGTTGCTGACGATTCGATGGTGATGTCGGCGCCGGCTTGGTCTCCTGCGATGACCAGATTTTGCATGTACGCTTCGGCGAGGGCGATGCCTTCCGTCAACGTGGATGCCGCGTCGGTCTGGGGAATGCTATCGAGGCGATCTTTCAAGACGGATCGCTCTGACTCGAAAGCGCTGGCGACGGTGGCTCGATCACTGAACCCTATGAGCATGGCCTTACCACCGGTGGGCATGTTGTCGATGATGGATTCGGCTTGCTCCTTGGCGATGTCGAGGCGAGTCTTGCCGTCCTGTTCTTCAACGCCCATCGACGCCGAATGATCGATCAACAAGACGAGCGTATCGCCAGCTTCTCGGTTGCCTTCAAAAATGGGTTTGCCCAACGCGACAGCCGCCAGCAGTAGGATGAGCAGTTGCAGCCAAAGGAGCAGGTTGTTTCGGATGCGTTGAAACGGGGCGTTGACTTGCAGATCTTCGATGGCACGTTTCCAAAGCAGTGTCGTGGAGACTGTGTGGGGTGCCCGCCGCAGTTTGAGAAAGTACAGGAGCACCAGGGGGGGGACGGTGATACCCGCCGCCACTGCAATCGGCATCCAACCCGCGAGGAAATTCACCGTATGAACTCCACGGGCTGATTCGCAGTTGAGGCCACCGCGAAAGAACCATTAACGGGTTGTGATAGAGCGTACGGCATCATTTGAATAACCCGCGACGTCTGAGCACGTTCAAAACCACCTGGTCAAACGGAACATCGCTGCACGTCATCGCGTAAGTCATACCGCGCCGCGTGCAGTATTCCTGCAACCCGCGACAGTACGCTCGCAGGTTTTGCTTGTATCGATTGATCAGCGCCCGACTCATGCTGACCTCAGCCACATCTTCATCTTCAACGTCTGTCAATCGCAACTCACCGGATAGCTGCGGATCGAGTTCTTCCGGGGCAAGCACCTGAATGCAATAGACATCCGACTTTCGACCGAGTAGCAAACGCAAGCCGGCTTCGTATCCACCCTTGTCGAAGAAATCGCTTAGCACGATCAGTATGCCGGGTTGGGAATGTCGCAATGAAAACTGTTTGCACGCTGAGTGAAAG
The DNA here is from genome assembly GCA_021604825.1 of Phycisphaerae bacterium. The sequence continues at coordinate 17,597 of BQJS01000054.1, forward strand.
TCGCTGATTCCGTCGCACTCAATCGATTGCAAATGGTCCAGCACCTTCGGAAGCAACCGCTTACCGCGCATCCCAGCCAGTTCGCCGACCAGTCCATTGGCGAAACTATAAACGCTGACGCGATCGTTGTTGGCCAGTCCAACATAGCTCAGAGCCGCCGCAATCTGACGGGCGTATCGGCCCTTTTCCGGCTTGCCCCAGGCCATGCTCTTGGAAACGTCGACCATGATATTAACGTGCAGATCGACCTCTTCGAGAAAGAGCTTGATGAAGAGTTTTTCAAGGCGTGCATAAACATTCCAATCGAGGAACCGTAGGTCATCGCCAACGACATAATTACGATGGTCCGCAAACTCAGCCGATTCACCGCGTCGCCGACTGCGCCGTTCACCACGCATCGAGCCACGAAAAATCTTCTTCGAGACCATCTCCAATCGTTCAAGACGAGCGATGAACTCCGGGTCGAGCAAATTCTCAGTTTTAGAAGCGGTCGGTGATACCATCAAAACAAATGACCCGAATCAGAAATTGGGTAATCGATCGACACTCGCGATTGTCCACTGCGTGCTATGCTGCCTCCGCCATCGTTGGCGTTTTTTCGATGATCTCACGAATCACTGAGTCCACCGAGATGCCTTCGGCCTCACCTTCAAAGTTGAGCAGCACGCGATGCCGCAGCGACGGGATGGCCATCTTTTGAACGTCGCTGAAACTGGCGTTGTATCGTCCGTCCAACATCGCCGCGAGCTTGGCACTTAGCGTCAGAGCTTGCGCCCCGCGCGGGCTCGCACCCCAGCGAATGTATTTTTGAGTGGCGTCGATCGCGTACGGACCGCCTGGATGCGTGGCCATCGATACGCGGATGGCGTAATCCTGTACGTGGGGGGCCATCACGATTCGCCGAACGAGATGCTGTGCCGCGAGGATTTCTTCGCTCGACATGATCGCCTGTACGTTGGCTTTGTAACCGGTGGTCGTGCGGTCGAGAATCGTTTTGAGTTCATCCTTGCTGGAGTAGTCCACCACCAGCTTGAACAGGAAGCGGTCGAGTTGGGCTTCAGGTAGGGGGTATGTTCCCTCCTGTTCGATCGGGTTTTGCGTAGCCAACACGAGGAAAGGCTCGTCCAGCTTGTAGTGATGTCCACCAACTGTGATCGAATGTTCCTGCATCGCCTCAAGCATCGCCGATTGGGTCTTGGGCGTCGCCCGGTTAATTTCGTCCGCAAGGATGATTTGCGAGAAGAGCGGACCTTTCTGAAACTCAAACTGCCTTCGACCGGAGTCGGGATCTTCGGTGATGATATTGGTGCCGATGATGTCAGCCGGCATCAGGTCCGGTGTGAATTGAATTCGAGAGAACGGTAGGTTGACCGCTTCCGACAGCGTCCGAACCAAGTAGGTCTTGCCCAATCCGGGAACACCTTCGAGGAGCACGTGGCCGCCAACGAACAAGCACGTCAACACGCCTTCGACGATTTCGTTGTGACCCACAATGGCCTTGCCGATTTCTTGTCGAACGGCTTGAAATTTCTCGCGAAATGCTTGGGTGGCTTTTTCCACTGCCGGATCAATCGTCGTGGCCATAGGCTGAGTCTCCCGTCGAAATCAATCAGAGTCTATCGGTGCGTACCTTTACACATTCCTTGCAATGATAACTACGATAATCCGAAAGTAGTCTATCGCAGATGCGTGGGTTTTGCACAATTGGGTCAAAAGGATGGGGCGCAAAAATATACCCGCGACCATTCGTCGAATGATCGCGGGCATCTATTTACTGCTGCTTTCAGAGGCGGGCAACTGTTAGTCGCGACGGATCGGACCGGCGTTGTCGCTATTTTGCCAGCGTGAATTTTCTGACAAGTTCTTGCAGTTGGATGGCCTGACCCGATAGTTCCTCAGCCGAACCGGCCATCTCTTCAGCCGCCGATGCGTTGTTCTCTGTGATCGACGCGGTGTTGGCGATGCCGGTACTAACTTCGGCGGCAACGGTCACTTGTTCGCCGGTGGCTGTGACGATCTCTTCGATGCCTTCGCCGGTCTGTTTCACGCCGTCGATGATTCCGTCGAGGGCTTCACCGGTGCGCTCGCTGAGGGCTGTCCCTTCGGTGACGCGTTCGGTCGATTCCTTAATCAACGTGGTGATCTCTTTGGCGGCTTCGCTGCTGCGTTCGGCGAGTTTGCGGACCTCGTCGGCGACGACGGCGAACCCACGGCCATGCTCGCCGGCGCGGGCAGCTTCGATCGCGGCGTTGAGGGCGAGCAGGTTGGTTTGCGATGCGATCTCGCTGATGACGCCAATGATTTCGCCGATCTGCTCGGAACTCTTCGCGATCAGCTTCATGGCCTCGATGTTCTGCTGAACGGCTTCGCCACCTTGGCCACTCTTGTTGCCCGTTTCATTTCCGATGGCATTGGCCTTCTCTGCGTTTCCTTTGACGCTTTTGATCATTTCATTGAGGCTGGTGACCGCCGCATTCATTTCTTCGACGTTCGCCGATTGCGTTTGGGCACCGTCGGACAGCGAGTTGGCTCCTTCGCTGATAACACGGGCGGCTTCGACAAACTGCTCGGCTGAATTGGTGATTTGGTTGATGATGTCAGCCAAGCCCGAGATCATCGTGTTAAGTCCCTCACCGAGTTGCCCGATCGGGTCGCTTCCGGAAACCGTGATTGGTTTGGTAAGGTCGCCGTCGGCTGCCGCTTTGACGACTTCCAAGAGCAGGTTTACTTTTTCCTGAAGCTCAACCTGGGCTTGCTTCTCGGCGGTGATGTCGCGGGCGTATTTGACGACTTTGATTGGTTTGCCGTTGGCGTCTGGGATGGGGTTGTACGACGCTTGGATCCAGATTTCTTTCCCGCCTTTACCTACTCGGGGGAAATCGTCGGCGATAAATTCTCCACGATTCAAAGTAGCCCAGTGGGCTTTGTATTCCGAACTCCCGGCCAGTCCTGGAGGAGCAAACATGCTGTGATGTTGTCCCACGATTTCGTTCAGCGAATACCCCACCGTGTTGCAGAAATTGTCGTTGGCATCACGGATGGTTCCGTCCATATCGAATTCGATGACCGCTTGGGCCCGCCCAATCGCGCCGAGCTTACCTGCGTTATCCTGAGCCAATTCCTCAAGTCTAACTTTCTCAGTGACAAGATCCCAAGTAACCATGGGGCCAATGTACTCGCCTGTGTCATCATAAATTGCGCTGACGAGGAGATCCAACTTCTGATCCCCCAACTCAATGATTGCATTGTGTGGTAGATTCGCAGGATTGCTCAAGATGCCCCTTTGGACCGCCGGATTCTTGTGAAAGACATCAACATTGCTACCCACTATTTGGTTGATAGGGACCGGCAGCAAGTGTGCCAACGGCGTCAAGTTCTTCACCGTCGCCGGGTTGACATAGGTGATGTTCAGATCCTTGTCGGCGAGAATGATATTGATCGGTGCATTTTCGATCATGCGCTCAAACTGAAAACCTGTCTCGTTCTGATTGTTCTTTGTCTCACTTGCCATTGGTTTCTCTCTCTTAGCCCATGGGTAAATTGGCAGCAGCCGAGTCACCGCGGTTCCAATCGACACCTCGCCACCGATTATTGTTCAGCCGACAATCAACGCGTGCTCATCGCGGCCTACCGCAACAGGCTTGTCCCGATGCGAGTGACACTTCTATCGATTCGATGAACCGACAAGTGTCGCAAAGCGCGCAACATTTTCCCAAACAGGATGTGTATCAAAGAGAGCGACTCAGAAAACGAAACGGTTGAACATGTGCGCTTGAGCGAAACGAAGCGTGAAGCGATGTTGGAAAATCGATTGTGATGGGCTAAGAAGGCGTGAGGTGATTCAAACTTTTCAACCAGATCAACCAAGTGAAATAAAACCACTCGGTACGATCAGGCTTTCAGTCAACCGCGACAACGTTCACGCAATGGGTTCCGCCAAAACGAATCCCAGAACACGACAGTGAACCTGACTAGAATTTGACGGCACCGGGACCCGCTGGGGCCAAGTCTTCGTTGATTTGCTTTTTGCTACGAACTTCGACTTCCATCCGTTTGTTGATCACAACATTGCCGCCGTTGTGCGGTCCAACCAATTCAGGGCCTACGGGTTTGACCATGTCGCGAAGGAATGTTCCCCGGGCCGCCGCCTGATCTTGTGCGTAGCGGATAATGCTGACGAAGTCCGAGCCTTCCTGGTGGGCGGGCTTGGGGATTTTGTAGATTCGACCGTCCAAGAAGCCAAAATGTTCCTTAAAATAAGGGCTTTCGGCATTGAGATTCTCATCGCCGTTGGGTTGATTTGCGGCTGCGACCCGATAGGTCATCCGAAATGGTTTCTCATTTCTTGGCCATCCCACAATTGCAGCCGGGCAACGAAATGCCTTTTCATCTGCACCCATGTGTGTGGGCATCAACGTGTTGGCCATTGACTGTTTCCAAACTTTTTTCGATGGGACCTCGGCATATCCGCGCATCGGGTTGTAAAACGGATCGATGTCGTCGTCGGGAATCGAAGTGTCGCCAAATCCGTCCGCACCAACGCCGTTGGTCATCGGTGAAATGACTTCGGGGACACGGCCGTCGTTTTCGGTCCAATAGTTCCAAAGCGCCGTGGCGATTTGCTTCTGTTGGCTCGAACAAACCACTTGCTTGGCCTGGTCTCGTGCCCGCTTCATCGATGGAAGCAGCATTGAGATGAGCAGAGCGATGATGCTGACCACCACCAGCAGCTCGACAAGTGTGAAGCCGTGTTTAACTGTCTTCGATTTCATAGCAACCTCGATTGCTCGCGTCCTTGCGAAAAAAGGTCCACCGGGCGAGGTGGTTGCCCCGCCCGGCAGACGATCCAAATCGTTAGGTTCTGTTCTTGCGTCGTGCGGCAATCCCCGCGCAACCGGCAAGTATCAACATCAAACTCGTGGGCTCAGGAACCGGCGTCGATTGTGCAATCAGCACCACGTCCCAGCCGGACGAATCGAAAAATACTGGGTCATTCACAGGATTGTTGATGCCGAATCCTGCCCCCTCGAAGTAAATGAAACTCTGCGAAAGTGGATCGATCGCCGTCGTGGCAATGTGATCGAGATAAGCTCCCAGGTCTCCGCCGAAATCAGTCAGATCCAGTCCGCCATTGCCAGGCGCACTGAAATCATCGTTGGGATTCCCGTTGACAATCGTGGAGGTTCCGGCACCGATGGCATTGTTGAAACTGTTGCCAACTTGCGACGTATTGACGGACGGCCAAATGGTTGCCCCAAGGCCTTCGCCGGCAAGCGTCGGGAAATTGCCGTTGATGTCTCGCTCAATCTTCCAGCCGCGCAACTCACCCATGAACTGGGCCGTGCCCAACTCGTTCGCGGATGATGACCCTTCCGAGAAGGTATCCTGCCAGAATTCGTAGCCCAGATCGCTCACTTGCGTCACACCGTCAAGCGTCCCGGAGTTGCCAAGAAACGCCGCCGTGGCACCGGTGCGGTCGTCGATCGAGGGGTTAATCGCAGCACCAGGCGTACCCGATGTCGAAGTCCCTGCCAGTGTATTGACGGTCACCAATTGCTCGGCATTGACCGGACCCAATCCTGCATTGTTGCCATTGACATCGAAGCTGTTGAGAGAGACTTGGCCCGCCCCAAAGGTCAGGTCCAGATTGCTCGTCGTTCCGGGGATTGCGACACCAGTCTGTCCGGATACCGGAATCAAACTGCGGCTGCCATTGCCCAAGTCACCGTCGAGATCGTGCAGTGGCCCGCCCAGGTAATCGACGCTGACGAATGGAGTCGCCGGTCCGCCAAAGTTAATCGAACCGCGACGGAACATGTAACTTAGTGATCCGTATTGGTTGGGGGATTGAAGATAAGTGGTTCCAGTTGGCGCGATGGGAGCTGCGCTCGGTGTGCCTCCCAATCGCTGACCATCCGTGAAGGCGCCAGCGCCACCGGAGGTCGAAAAGACGGTACGCGTAGCGCCTGGCGAGGTGCCTGCACCGACACCGGTAACAAGTTCGAATTGATCCGCAAATGCAGCCGTCGCCGTCAACATTCCGACGCCGATTGCAACAACAAATGTAAGATTCTTGTTCATCATCAAAAGTTAAACCTTTATTCAAAGAGAAATCGTTTTAATTAAATTAAATGTCACGATCACTCTCTCTCCTTTTCCCCTCACGGAAAGCTTGCTCCCAAACTTAGGCTTCCGGCCCCTTCAGCAGCGCTTCAAACGCGCTGTAGTCATCCGAGTCCACATCTGAGTCCTCATCAAAATCGAACGCCTCGCATTCGAGCGTTACCGTTTCGAATATGCACCGCTGCAAACCGGCAAAGTCTTGAAGATCGGTTGTCCGTTCCTGCTGGGCGACGATCACAATGTCATAACCGATCGAATCCAAATACACCGGATCTCCGCTGTTGTTGATGCCAAATCCGATCGATTCCAGATACACGAAGCCGTCGGAAAACGGGCTGACATTGGGGATCACCACCGTATCGAAGTACACGCCCAAGTCGGTTGGGAAGGCCCCGCCATTGTCCAAAGCATCGAACATGTCGGCAGGGGGGCCAGCATTGATCGTCGCGGTCGAGGTTGGGAATCCAGGTGGCGTTTGAAACGTCTCGCCAAGCCCGTTGGTTCCCACTGTTGGCCATGGCGTCTGGCCCAATCCCG
>BQJS01000055.1 GCA_021604825.1 Phycisphaerae bacterium
CCCTCGGCATCGCCAGCACCCTCGCGGAATGCGAGGCGAACACCGTCGGGGTAGGAAGTAAGGCGTGCCACAGGAGGATTAGAGGCGCGCTCCGCCCTCGCGTTTCGGCGCGAGGGCGGCCCTGATTCCAGGTTCGCTGGGCATTCAATCGGCGCAGGTACCAGAGCATTCAGGAATGCAAGTTGCAGCTTCATTGGATTGGAGAAGCCAACATACCGGATTGGCTTAAACGTTGGCCGCTGGTCGCACCACCTTCCATGAATGAGGGGAGATCGTGATGAGTGAACTGAAAATACTATCACTGCCCTCGAAGGTGTGGTGCGAATTGGTGCTGTTCGACGTGGCTGTGCTTGCTTTTTCATTGCTCGTTGGCACCAGTTGCTATACGGCGGACGAGGCGGAGAGCACAACGGACGAAGTCCGAATGTCAATCGGCACCGAACCCGCTACAGACGAGTCGATTGGCGTGCAAATGACTGACGATTAGGAATTCCAACTATCTGTGATCGGATGGATAGTCCGTCGATCGCGATATCGATGATGCGCCGGCCGCAAGTGCGGGTAAGGATTTTGAGATGTAACGCTATCCGCCGTTGAGATGTACTGCCTTAACCTGCTATACTCGATCATGTGACGTATCAGTCATGCGAATGTGAATGTATCTGGAGGAAGAACACCATGTCGAGATTCGCAAAGACCTGCTTTGTGACACTTGCAATCCTCTCAAATGGTGAGGCGATTCCGGCCAGCGCGGTGGAGGATCCGATCGTTATCAAAGTACACCTGGCGGGCGAGGTAAAGAACACTCCGTCCGGCCAATCGATCCCATCGACGGATACAGAAAAAGCCGCAGCACTACCCACGCCCCACTCAAATCCCACCATTGCGGATACGCCAGCGGACGATGCAGTCAACAAAGAGGTTTTCTGGGGATATGCAAAGCCTTCCAAGAACTCGGTGCCGAGGATTAAACGAACCGTTCGCGCCAAGCCACCATGGGCCTATAAAGCTACCAACAAGGGATACACGCCCAAACCACACCGCGAATATCAACGGAAACGAGATTGGACCTACCGACCCAAGCGGTCATTTCGATATCACGCGAAGTCTGACTGGACTTATCACGCACGCAATTGGCGCAACCGCTAAGGCAATTCAGTCGTGAAGGCTCAATTGTGAAGGCTGGGTATTCATCCCAATGGCGCTTTGCACGTCTACTGTTCGGACGATGAGCGGGCTCAGGCGCTGCGCACGCTGGATGGGACTGGCAAGCTGCGTACGAGTACAGAAGTCCCGCTACCGTTCAATGAAGAGGGCCTCAAAAACGCACCATCTTCTTCGAGCATATCCTCCTGCCTCGTGGTATTAGTGCCAATAAGCAGGTTGGAATAACCGCAATGTAGACGCAATTCGTTCCCGATAACAATCATTGGACAGAATAAATCACCACGCTTGAACCGGACTTGGCTGGCGATGAGTTGCCGGACAACGTGTTCCTTGTGCCGTTGTCTAATCGCCAACCTCCTCCTACTGCACGCCAGTCACCGACCCATTCGCGAAAAAAAATCGGCATTGCTGTAGATTGTCGGCACGCATATCCGTTTCATCTCCTAGCGAAGAGGTCGCCGACAACGCTGCCCCGCGCACGTCAGGGACTCCATTGATGAGTAACTCGTGCCCCTTTACCCGACTAAAGGAGATTGACATGAGGACACAATTCAAGCGATATCGACCAATACCGCCCGGACGCGGTCTGTTTAGTGTGACATGCGGGGCGCTATTCGCTCTGTTTGCGCTACTCGGATGCACCGAGGAGATCGATACGCCAGCAGACGACGAGCCTGGAGCACGTCGCGATTTTCCTGGGCCGCGCCCAATGAACGGACGTCCGAACCGAAACAAAGAACCCAACCGCGGTTCCGACTCGGTGCGCTTCTCCGATGAGGTTCGCTCATTTAACGGCGTCGGCAACAACCGCGAAGAGACCGAATGGGGTGCGGTGGGTGCGTTTCTCATCAGACTGGCGGACGAAGCATACGATGATGGGGTAGGCGCGCCATCGGGAGTGGATCGTCCGAACGCACGTGCGATCAGTAACACCGTCGCGGCCCAAGACGAGGAGATTCCAAACTCCGCCGGCGTCTCCGATTTCGTTTGGCAATGGGGCCAGTTTCTCGACCACGACATCACGGAGACACCCTTCGCCGACCCGGCCGAGGAGTTCAACATCGCCGTGCCCACCGGCGATCCGTGGTTCGATCCGTTCAACACGGGGACGGTCGAGATTCCATTGAACCGTTCGGTCTACGAATTCGTCGATGGGGTGCGCCAACAGTTCAACGCCATTACCGCTTTCATCGACGGATCGGCTGTCTACGGATCTGAACTCGAACGGGCCGAAGCGCTGCGAACCCTGGATGGGACCGGCCGTCTCGCTACGAGCGACGGAGACCTGTTGCCATTCAACACAGATGGTGAGGTGAACGTACCGGATGACTCCGCGCGTTACTTCCTCGCTGGCGACGTTCGTTCCAACGAGCAGGTCGGGCTCACGGCCATGCACACGGTGTTCGTCCGCGAACACAACTACTGGGCCGAAATGATCAGTGCGGAAGACGCGGAACTTACCGGCGAGCAGATTTACCAAGAAGCGCGTGCCATTGTCACTGCTGAGATGCAAGTGATCACGTATCGCGAGTTTCTGCCGGCGCTGCTCGGGCCGGGCGCTTTGGAGCCCTACAGCGGTTACAGCGCCGACATCAACCCGACGATCAGCAACGAGTTCGCCACAGCCTCCTATCGCTTGGGGCACAGCATGCTGTCGTCGGTGTTGCTGCGACTGAATGCCGACGGCTCCGAGATCGACGGTGGAAACATTGCGCTGGCCGATGCATTCTTCAATCCAGAAGAGATCGTAACGTGGGGGATCGACCCGATCCTTCGAGGCCTGGCCGCGCAGGAGGCTCAAGAGATCGACACGTTCGTGGTCGACGGCGTGCGGAACTTTCTCTTCGGTGCGCCCGGTGCGGGCGGTTTGGATCTCGTCGCGCTGAATATTCAGCGCGGCCGCGACCACGGGCTGCCATCCCTCAATGAAGTCCGCACGGCAATCGGCCTAGACATGCACGCCGACTTCGCAAGCGTCAATAGCGATCCGGCGGTGCAGGCGCGGCTCGCAGCCATCTATGACGACGTTGGCCAAATTGACCTGTGGGTCGGCGGGTTGGCCGAGGAGCATGTGACCGGTGCGTTGGTTGGCGAGACGATTCTCACAATTGTACGCAACGAGTTTGAACGTCTCCGTGACGGGGATCGGTTTTGGTACGAGCGCTACCTCCCGGCTGCGATTGTCCAGATGGTGGAGGGCCAGACGCTGGCGACGATCATCCGTCGCAACACGGACATTGGCGACGAGCTTCAAGACGATGTGTTTCGAGTTGTGCAGTAATCCCCGGGGAAGCGCCGGGTTCGACCGACGTCGGGGTCAGCGTCGAGCAACCGCCTGCGGGTGGTCTGGCGTCGACGGGGCTGCACGATTCGATGGTCAGCCGCGTACGAAGGGGCGCGTACTTCATCCGAGTATTCGAGCGGATCGCCCCGGCGGCGGACAACCACAAGCAACCAGTGCGCGGCTTACTCGCCGAGTGCTGGTTGCCGTCTTAAGTGCAGCGCTATTCTGCGGCCCGGAGCACTGTATCGTTTGAGGAGGGATCACCAACGGTTGGAGCAGCGCGGGCACGCGTCGCCAACGCAAAAAACATTCCCTGCGGTAGTAGAAAGGCCGCCTCCAAGCACGTTTACCTGCCTGAGGCCGCTGAGTTTGCAAGGGCCGGCCCAGAATGACAACAACCACAAAAGGAGTCGGACGATGAATCGAATCAATTGGAAATATGGTGTGCAGTTTGTCGCTGTGGCCGTTGGAGCGACCGTGCTGCTGGTGGGTTGCGCAGTCGACGAATTGATCGACACCTCCAGCGACGACGAAATGGCCGCCACGTCCGGTGACGACAGTTCCACATCTGACGCGGACGGTGAAACCTCGGTAGTGGATGATGCGGATTTCGAGGCCACCGATTGGACGGAGGCCACTCACAGCAACAATGCCGACCCCGATTATGATGAGGTTTTCGACGATACCATGGTCAAACGTTTTGATTTCGTCGTCACAGCGGACCGATGGCAAAGTATGTTGGATGATATGACTGCAACCTACGGCGAGCTTGGTCAGAGAGGAACCGGACCGGGATTGGTCGATATTGACGAAGACCCGATTTTTGTCCCGGCAGAAGTCTTTTACAACGGTACGCAATGGTACCGAGTCGGGATTCGCTTCAAGGGAAACTCGAGCCTCCAAAGCAGCTGGCAGCAAGGAATACTCAAGCTCTCGTTCAAGATGGATTTTGACGAGTTTGAAGACGACTATCCGCAAATCGACAATCAGCGCTTCTATGGTTTCAAGAAAGTCAGTCTGAAAAACAACTTCGATGACAGATCCTTCTTGCGAGAGAAGGTCGCGTCAGACGTGTTCGCGGCAGCCGGCGTGCCTATATCACATACCGCCTTTTACACCCTGTACGTTGACCATGGAAACGGTCCTGAATACTTCGGGCTTTATACATTGGTCGAGGAGGTCGACGGCGAAGTGCTCGATACGCAATTCTCCAGCGACGATGGGAACCTCTACAAACCGGAGGGAGTCGGTGCGAGTTTTGTCGACGGATCATTCGATGAAGAGTACTTCGAGAAAAAGACCAACGAGGACGAGGAAGATTGGACCGATATTCTAGCGCTGTTCGCAGCACTGCATGACGATACCGCCAGCACCGACACTGAAACCTGGAGAGCCAACCTGGAGTCGGTCTTCAACGTCGATGGATTTCTCAAGTACCTAGCCGTCAACGGCATCATTCAGAATTGGGATACCTACGGGAGGATGACTCAAAACTACTACTTGTACAACGATCCGGAAACATCGAAGCTGACCTGGATCCCCTGGGACAACAATGAAGCGCTTCAGGAGGGCAAGAATGGCGGCGCACTGGCGCTCGACTTTGGGGATCTTCAGTCAAACAGTTGGCCTTTAATCGAGAAACTGTATGCCGATGAAGTCTACAAGGAACGATACGATGACTACCTCATGGAGGTCATCGGAGAGGCCTTCGAGACCGCTAGCATTCAGATGCTCTACGACACGTATGCGGACTTGGTCGGACCCTACGCGACGACAGAGGTCGCGGGGTATTCCTTCCTTAGTGGGCCCGGCGACTTCGACAACGCCATCGCTGAGCTGAAAACTCATGCCAGCAGCCGTGATACGGCGGTTGATACGTACTTGAGCGAACAATAGCCAGCGCCAATGTACGGCCGCCGGTTTAATGAATCGTTAGGTCAACGGTTCTTCCTCGTCACGCGCCTGTCATGAACAACATTGCGACGCTCGCGATTGTCGCTGCACCCGGCCGGTCTGACGCTCGGAAGCCTTCATACGGTCCATCACCTGATAGTCCGCCGTTTGCTTCCGTTGCGGACTCGCAAGTTTGGGTTGGCCGCCTCCCAAGGGGTCGCCTTGTTCAGTTCCGCGTCAGCAAGCAAACGTTTCAAATGCGTGTTCTCTCGCACCAGCTACAGAAGCCGCCTCGTCTGGTCTGCCTTTAGCCTGCCGTATTTCTTTTGCCATCGGTAATATGTGTGGTCAGTCATAACTGATCCGCTCGCAAGGGATGCAATCAAGAGTATCCGCTCCGTGGCCAAAACCAATCCTTGATGTTGGTCGTTAGCATGGAAGAAATCGGCACTCACACTCTTCGGGTCATGAGCCGGATACGACATGAGCGGCAAAAATCCATGGTTCCGCACGACAATCGATTTGAAACAAGTCTGACCAAATCGTCATATCAACCATACGGCTTCCCCACCAGATTAGGAGGGGGCCCCCTCTTGCGGTTCGATTTCGCTTCGGTCCAGCTCTGCGCCGCACTAGTCCGCTCTGCAGGGCCTCCACACCCGAAAAGTGCCACTATATGGCACTTGAAGCCCCATACAGAAGGCCCGTATCGGGGCCTCTAGACGCCCCTCCGCCATAAAGGCCTGTAGGCCCGCTCTACCGCGCGATCGGATTCAAAGGGGCCACTGGAATCTTCCAAGGCGATCGCGCCCTATGGGGCGGTGTAGGCGCGTAGGGACTGAGTTCGGATTGGTGTCTGCAATGCTCAAAGGGTCTCGTTCTTGGTGCGCCCGCGATCTTGGCTGGGGCCTGGACTGGATTCAGGTCTGCCTGGCAATCCCAGGTCGGTTACCGAGCATAGAGTCCATCGCGAATCTCTTCGGGTCAAGGCGAATTACCGGATACTGAACACACCGCGTTACAATGCAATAACAGTTCTTCGTCGGTGGCGGTCTGCTCAGCTAGGTCGAATCGCAAGTTCTGGTCAACACGAATGAGGTAATAGAGCATCAACGGTGGGTAGCCCGATTGCTTCAACGAACTAAGAATAACTTTCTGAATGGTGAATCGATGCGGAAGTATCGAAGGCGAACAGAGATCTAGGAATTGACTCGCAAGCCATCGCTGCTGAATGGTCCGCGTTCCTCCTGCTCTGTCCTTCTCAGACGCTTTTGACGCGGAATTCTTGACTGTTTGCGATCCAACCCCCAATCGGAAAGCAGCCCACTCGTACGCGATCTCCGAGGGCTTAAATGTACTTCGCAGATCCATTGCAAGCTGCGAGCTGCACTGCCTCTCGACGCACCCAATGATCTCCGACAGTTGATTCTAGAAAAAAACGCGATTTTAGATTTCGTGGCAGTCGGAACGTAAATAGCCGATTTGGCAAGAGTTACAAGGGTTCGCGAGCCGAATTCTAATTCTGCGTGCGCGACTTTAGAAACTGGCTAATCGGATTTGCGACAGATGGAATAGATCAACAGTTCTTAAGGGAATATCGCCACAAGTGCTTGTTATGAAATACTTTACATTGAATCACATGGGGATAGATAGAGAGTGTATGGTTCGGACATTCGGACACTGTGATTTTGCCACCATTCGTGGTTGATGCGTTCATTCGGACAATTTCAGTACTTCTATTGTGGTCTTCCAAATCCCAGTGAGCGGCCCACCCTCTTCAAGATAGATTTGAAGGCGCTCAGCCCCATCTGCGATGTCGCGCTGCAATTCCGATTTCTCGTTCTGAGATCGCGTCCTCAAGAACTCCAGTGTGTCGTTGTTTGGACATGAATGAATGAGAGTGTTCAGAGCATGGACACGCATAGATTCTTCGCTTAGCTCGACCGCCAATTCCCTTAGTTGTAATCGTGAAGCATCGGTTGGGTGGCAGGACGGGATGAGCGTAATTGCTCCTTCACGCATCTTGTGGTCCTCATGACCTTTTGCAATTCTTGCGATCAACTCGCGTGTTTCGTCATCGGGGAAGAAGTGAACTAATAACTCCAGAAGATAGGAAGGTTTCTCGAATTCAGGCACAATGGTGAAATCGGATTCCACAGCACCGATCAATAACCCCCTAGTGACATCATCGCACCATTGATTCAACAGTGTAACTAGTGAGATTAATCGAACGTAGGGCTCTGAATCCGAAGTCGCAAGATTGACGAGCAGCTTCCTTGTTTGCTCATCGGGCCATCTTCTAGAAATGGCCGCGATCGCGCTGAGCCTTTTTGCCTCCGTATTGCTCTTCAGCATATCAAGCATTGCGTTTCGGCTTGAACTCAACGCCGCAACAAGAGAACAAAGCACGTTGTAAGCCAAATCCAAATCAGGTGACCATTCAGGAAACTCAATCGCCTCTGGCTCAGGAACGCCCGGCCAGCGTGCCCCCGCCTGCAACACGGCGTCGTGCATCTGATACATAAACCTAATCACTGGCAAATTGGCTTGGCTGATTCCCAGGATCCTACGGCTTACTAATGTGTTCACGACGACACGGAATACTTCCGCCCCGGTCAATTCTTGAATCGTTCCGCGATCAGCCGCGCCAATGATTTGAACTGCTAACAACAGTTCTGGAACTGCGGTCGAAGTGCGTTTCTCAGGGGGATCGGCTCGCTTCGTCAGATTCAATAATACTGAGTTGACGAGTTCGTCATCGACTTGGCTACAGATGAGGAGAAGCACTTCTTGCCAAGCTTCTTCGCGACAGTGATCCTCGATCACTTTGGAAATTTCGTCGGCATCAAGTTTTCTCTTCTCCTTGTAAAGGTTTACATAGTGGTCCGCGCAGTAGAATTCGAGAAATGTGCGGTGAACGAATGCGTATCGATCATCTCCAACCGAGCAGATGATGAAATTGCGAACTCGCAGTTGCTTTACGAGTGCGTTTGCCGCAGCGCGTGACTGGCCAAAGCCCAGATTGCTCTGCAAATACTCTTCGATCAGGTCTGAAAGAGTGCTTCCTTCGATCATGTTGCCTCGCAGTCCGATCGGTCCGCTCTGCATAGCAAAAGCAATGCGTCGAAGGATCTCTTGCTTGGCTCGCAGGTCCACTTCCCCTCTTAGTTGTGGGTAATCGTGCAGCGCACGGCCTGCGTCCCACTGATGAAGCAGTACGCGCGAGGCTTGAGCGTATAGCTCCGCGCGACTTCTTGGCAGTTCCTGGTTTCGATTGAGGATTGCCATCAGGGTAAGCAGCAGAGGGTTCCCTGCCAACATCGCAATCGGCGTCGAATCGTAGATGGCGTTGCGTAATCGATCTCGCTTTACCTTGCCGTCTAGTTCATCTCTGTAGACCTCGCGATGCCACTTGTCGATGAATTGGTCAATTTGGTTTCTATCTAAGTCCTGCAATACATATTGGCGGAAACCGACACCATTCATGCTGTGTGACTGGAATTCGACGATGCGGGACGTGACGATGATGCGAGTGTCTGGGTAGGTGCTTGTAAAGCGAACAATGTCATCGACGATGTCTTCTCGCTGCTTCGTATCGAAGATCTCGTCAAGCCCATCCAGTAGAAGTACTGCACGGTCCGGCTTCTTCAAGAATTGATTTACAAGTTGGCGTTCGTTTAGGCGAAAGTATCCGTTGGCGTCGTTCATGAACCGAGGAAACGACTTGCCGTTCAGGCAGGACCAACTGTTGTACTTTCGAAGATCGATCAACAGAGGTAGCGGCGAGGATTCGCGATCACTTGTATTTTCAATTCGAGCCCATCGAACTGCTAGGTAGCGAAGCAATGAAGACTTACCCGAACCAGGGTCCCCCAGAACGACAACTCGATTCATCTTGGGATCGTCAAGAACATCAAGGACGGGAAGGGGTGGCTGTCTACTAAACTCTTGGTGGGAGTTGTTTCCCTTTGTTCCTTGCTCCGTCTTTTGACTGCCCGGCGCCGCGAGGCCCCTCTGCTCTTCCTTCGGGAGTTCGAGATTCCTCGGGCTGATTTCGATGCATTCACGGACCGTCTGTGGAATGAAAATTTTCCACAACCGCGTATTGTCATAGCTTGGTCCCGACGTGTCGAGGCTTTCTAGGTTGACGTGCTCAAATCTACCTTTGATCGCTTCGCGATACGCTACCAAGTCAAAGTCTGGCACGACTCCGACCAGTTCCGAAATCCCAGTCGACGCTTGCGTTGACGCCGATCTCGCGAACGCATCTCGTAAATCGGAAGATGATTCTCGAATCCTGCCAACCTCGCGTGCGAAACGTTTCGTGATACGTCGCCATTGGAACCCATTGGGTAAGGAGTGCCGTGCAACGCCTTGCCATACACCGTCGAACACCGCTGGATCAAGCTGAGTTTCTGACTCAATGAAGAGTGGGCCGATTACATTGCATACATCATCGTGATTGATGAACGAGCGGACATCGTCCAACCAGTCCTCAAGTTCAGTGCGATCCAAGCCACAATCAAGTAATTCGTCTTCGATCAGTTGTAAGAGCTTCGTTGCGGCGCGACCAGTGGCTTTGGTTAGCGGATCGCGACTGAGTGGCGAGAATACTTTCTTGAAACACTTCTTGACGAAGTTTTCGCTTCCAGACTTCGCAACGTCCTTGGCCAGATCCTGCAAGATTGGCAAGAACACCAACAGCGTCGTTTCGGAAGCACCCCAGATTTCAAGCCAATTTGACATCGACGCAGCGTCCCATCTAAAACAGAGTTGATACTCTGCGATTATCTGCTTTCTCTAATACCAGATCGGGCTGATCATGTTCCGACAACCGATGTTCTTTTGCAAGTCGCGTCGTGTTACGCGGGCCATTACTCTTGATGAATTATCGCTTTCTGTCGTGCGCATACTGAGGTCAATCGTTAAGATCATATTCCGATTCAATCCTTGAATAGGGCTTCTACTTGCCTTTGCGTTTTTTGCGCTTGTTCGGTGGCGCTGTCCGTTCCTTCCCGTTGCGCATTGGGGCAGATTTAGACATTCGACCGCTCTTACGCTTCCCTTCCGACGCTTCAATTGCGGAAGGCTGTAAAGTTTCAGTGTTCGCCGATTGAGGACGGTGTCGCCTAGGCGAGAACGCAAGCTTGTACCGTACCAGTCGTTCAAGAAGGTCATTGGGAACGGTAGCCAATCGCCAGGGCTCTGCGATAGGGCCTACTAGGCTTCCGTGCTTTCCCAAAATCACGTTCTCGATTTCATTTGCAAGTTCTGTGTCAATGCAATCTTCGGCGTCGTGGCGCGCCCGAATCGCACCAAGGACGTAAGTCCAGGTGGGAGATTGAATCATGTATTCCGCATCGTAAAGCAGTCGCGCTTCTTCAAAGCTGAAAATGCTAATCGGGTTTGCTGCTGCAATTCTATGCAGCGTGACGTATTCATTTAAATCAAAGTCTGTGGTCCAACCTGGTGCATTAGACTTGGGGTTGCGGCCTTCGGTCCACAGGTGCAGAGCCAATTGGTCATGGGCATATCTGCTCACGACTTCTTGCCTCACATCCCGAAACCCAAAGCGTTCATTATCCGTAGTTCGCTTGAAGTTGACCGTAAGCGTATACTCAAAAACACTGATGTAGTGGTGCTCCCAAGATTCGATCAAGTCGACTAGCTTGGCCGTACTCTTCCTGTCTCGAAAGAGCAAGTCTCTATATTGGTCAGCCATCGCGCGGCTGAGCCCAATCACGCACTCTTTGTTGAGATCATCTGGGTCTGCTTTGATGCCACTTGTAAGTTGGTCCCAAGAAACGGTGAGCGACTTATTTCTTGGCGGCACGTTCACATATGATTCAACAATCCCGAGCCGCACCAATTCTGCCGGCCAACTAACGTCAGTGAAAGGCGGCAAAAAATCTTCACTTGTCGATGCGATGTTCGCCAACACCCAGCCGATCGCATCGATAATGTGCCCTGCATCATCCGACCCGAATTGGCTCGGTTCAAACACAAAATGAGATTGATGTGGGACGGCAAGCAGCGACTCGAAGAGGATCAAGTCACCGTCCTGGGGGTGTTCGCAAAAGGTGACGCAATTCGGCGGGAGCGCTACGTAAGTCAGCCAATCGGATGAGTTCTTGCAACTCGGAGTGTGAGAGGCCAAGTGCCTCTGCGACTCGATGCAATACTGTTTTGTTGATACCGCGAGGTTCCCTCTCCCATTTGGCAATTAGAGTGCGGGCGACTCCAACCTGCTCAGACAATTTATCGGTGGCAATGCCCTTTTCTCGTCGCAATTGCCTAAGTCGCGTACCGAATTCGTCTGCAGGATTTCGCATTCGTGCGATCATAGCGGAAACCATCACAAAGGCCATGCTTGCCGTCGAAAAGCCCTTTTCGGGGTATTTGGTGCTGACAAAAGGTACTCTATGGGCTATTTTGTTTGTGATGATATGCAATCCACGATTTAGGCCCCAGGCGGTGCGCGAACTGCTGAATCGCGAAGCCCTAAACATGTCTGGGTTCGCAGCACGTGTCGGCGTTTCGCGGCAGCGCGTTCATAGGTGGTTGACGGGCAAGTGCAGCCCACAATTCACCATGGTGCTAATCATGTGCGAAGAATTCGGTGTTGATCCAGGCTTCTTTGCGGACGGGCTCACAGGGCATTGTGGCGATCAGTTTTCGAAAGCGCCTGCAGCACTGGAAAGCGGGGCGGCCGGCTAACGATGACGCCCAGGACCGCCAACCCGAGACAAACCAGTAAGCGTGAACCGCAACTGCGCACGGACGGCGAATTCATCGATTCGCGACCGTCGAAGTCTGATGCCGCCAATGCTTATGCGACAATCGCCGCGCGACTCGGAGAGGACCGATCCACATTGGAAACCACGACGTGGACGCCTGAACGGGAATCAATTCTTGACCTTACTCTACTACGAACTCGAGCGCGTCCCAACCGGCATCCTTATCGCATGGATTCCAGTTATCTGCGAGCACACCAACGAAGCTGCAGGTGAAGCTCCGAAGCGCGATGCACTACCGACAGGCTGCCGTCTTGTCGGTGGCAATGAACGATTGGAAAACAGGACACCCAACGACAAATGAATGCTGAATCCGCATTAGTTTTGAAACTCCCAGCCGAGAACGCAGACGCATCGTCGCGTTGGATTCCCGCAGACCGGCTCGGCTTGTCTGCGCGCCACACGTCGCGCCTTTTCAACGAACTGACACCACTAGGGGCGGCTCGCAAGCTGGGCACAACTCGGATGATTGATCGCAACCATCCCGAAGTGTCAAAGCGCATTGCTAAATCTGAAGTCGATCGGTCATACGAGGTTTTGCAAGAGGGTCGCTACACGCAAAAGCAGATCGATTCGGCGCGTCGCTGGATGAAGATCATCGTGGCAAGTAGACGGGATGTCTCAGCGTTTATGTCAGAACGCGGTGTTGGGTGAACCGTCGCTGTCGAATGGTTCTGCAAACAACGGTCGGAAGAACTCGGATTTGGTGTGCTTGCGGTCTCGACATTCAAGAGTCACGTCAAACGCTACGACCGATCCGGTCAATTCAAACTGCTTTCGCAGATCGATACGCGTGGGCGCAAGACGGGCCATGTCGTTACTTGCGATCCCGAGGCTTGGGCGTTTTTCTGCGACTACTATTTGGACGATCGCAAGATGTCAGTTGCGTTGTGCTATGACCTGACTGCTCACGAATGCAAGATCCGAGGTTGGGCGTGGCCATCAAAGCGGACGATTGAGCGCCGTATCAAGACCGACATCCCCTATATGACGCTTGTGCTTGAGCGCGAGGGGGAGAGGGCATTCAAGTCGAAATGTGTTCCGCGTATCCGTCGAAGCTATGAAGACGTGCCAGCGGGAGACGTTTGGTGCGCTGACGAATGCACGCTTGACTTCTACTGCCAAGTCCCGAACGGCAAAGGCGGCATCAAACGTGGCCGACCGATATTGACTGCTTGGTTGGACGTGCGTTCTCGAATGTTTATTGGATGGCACATTGGGCACCGTGCGAACAGCGACACGATCGTTGCCTCATTCAAGATGGGGGTCCGCGAACACGGCCCACCATTGGAGGTTCATTGCGACAACGGCGAAGACTACAAATCCGTTGCGGGACGGAGCAAGAAATGGTCAGCAATTGATCAGCAGCGCTTGGCTGATTTGTATAGTGAACTTGAGATCAAGGTGCATTGGGCGATTCCGTATGAGCCACAAGCCAAGATAATTGAAAGCCACTTTCGGGCGGTGCATGGGCGATTCGACAAGCTGTTTGATTCGTATTGCGGAAACAATCCCGAAGCCCGGCCCGATTTAGCCAACAAGATTCCTGTCCACAGGCTGCCGAAACTCGATGAAGTCCGCGAGCAGTTTTCAAAGTGGCTGTGCGCGCATCATGCCAAGCCGCAATCAGGTGACAGCATGTACAACCTGTCACCGCAACAAGCGATGTCACAATTCCGGGGCAAGTCGGTACGTCCGCCATTGAATGACGCTCTCCTTGAATTCTTATGCGCGAAGATCGTTGGCCCTGTGAAGGTTACGAAGGACGGCGTTCGTCATCAGGGAATTCAATACGGCCAAGGATGCGATGCACTGTATCGACTGCAGGGGGAGCGGGTTCTATTGCGTGTACAACCGGACAGATTGGATTTCGTAGACGTTTGCGACCTTAACGGTAGGCCGGTTGCCAAAGCAACCAACGACAGACTGACTGGTGCCACGCAAGACGACATCCGGACCGCAATGAGTCGGAGGAAACGAGCACGCAAGATAGCGCGCGAAGCGGCGTCCGAATCCGCTCACGCCACACGACGCTCCACCGTTTCTGCGGTGATTGCTGCGCAACATGATCGCAACAAATCTGAACAGATTGACACGCCACCAACCGATCCACCGATTTCGGTTAAGGCCGTTCGACCGGACCTCCGTGAAGCTGTTGAACGCATAGCGTCCGGGGCGACGTCAAGCAGCGATCAAGCAAGAACCAATCGGCGATCGAATTCCGCGAACTTGTCCGACCTGTGCGGCGACACGGGATCACTTAAAGGCGACAAGCCAATGCGCAGAAAACACGCACATGCTGACGAGTTGTTGACGACGCGCAGCCTGGATGGCGAGTCCGACGAGATGGACGTTGTCGAGGGTGATGAGGGATCGAAACCCATCGATGCATTCAGCTTGCTCGGAGGAGCGATCCATGCCGAACGACGAAGGGCGTAAAGATACGTTTGATTTGATTGGCCAGGATGGCCAGATCGCGAGGACAGCAAGGATGCTGACAGAAGATGAAACTCTTACCAACGCGCGCAAACACGACATTGTTGAGCGAGTGAAGGACTACGCGCAGCGGAATGAAATCACCCTCGTGCAGATTGCCCGCGAGATCGGCATAAGCCAGAGTACCGTTTCTGAAGTGCTCTTGCGCAAGTACTCCGGCAAAGCTGACAAGCACTTACGCGCTCTAAATAATTGGCTTGAATTGACCGTCCGACGCCAGAATGTCATTCAGAACAAGAAATGGGTTGATACGGCCGTCGCCCGAGAAATCGTTATGGTTGCCGAGTTAGCGAGCGAAACACTCTGCATGGCTGCGGTATGGGGGCCAGCTCGAATCGGAAAGTCCTTTACGCTCGAAGCGATCGCCGGGAGCGATAGGCTGGGGAGTCCGATTCTGTTTCGGGTCACCGAGTCTTGTACGAAGCCGACGCCATTTACTCGCATGCTCTGCGAGGCTTTGGAGTTGTCCATTTCGGTAACCTTTGATCGCCTTCAGAGCAATATCATTAAACGACTCAAAGGCACCAAACGAATGCTTATGATCGACGAAGTAGATCGCGCCACATACAAAACTCTTGAACTCATCCGCGACATTCACGACAAAACCGGTTGCCCAATATTGTTGGCCGGGAAGCCGACCGTCTATCAAAGACTGGGATTTCGAGACACTGGTGACTTCTGTGAAGTTCTGGATCAGCTCTCAGGGCGAATTGCATTTCGACGCGATTTGACGGAGCGGACACGCCGCCGCGACAACCCGGAGCCACTATTCTCATTGAAGGACATTCGTCGTTTGATTCAGATTTCCAATCTCGATCTGAAGGTAAGCCGTGAAGCCGAAGAGTGGCTGCAGGATCGAGCATGCATGCTTGGCATGGGCGGCTTTGGCAAGGCTGTCATTTTACTCTACCTGTCATACAAGCTGGCCAAAACGAAAGGTGATGACGAGATAAACGTCGATCACTTGGATGCAGTTGAAGAGCTGACGCTCGGGCATGAGGACTTGGAACGCGTCGAGGCAAAGGTGGCGGAATCGTCGGGTACGAAGATCAGAAGACTTGGATAGCAATACATGATGCCGCAAACACACGCATCGAAATGCTGCGAACCGACCGACAAGGGCTATGAGATGAATAGTGCAGAAACTACGCTTGGCGCCTTGTCCGAGGACGCCGCGTACGCGCACGACTTCGAGATTTTGCTCGAAATGCAAGGCGATTTTCTCGCCGCGTTTGAACCGACGCTATCGGCCATGTTCCTAGTGTTTGACGAAAGTACGCGCGAGCAAAGACTTCGCCGGTTTGCCAAGAGGTTGTTTTGCGTCGAGCGCTTTCGGGTATTGCGCTGCAGTACATGGAACGTAAACGTTTCATCTGAGCAACTTGCTAAACAAATCGACAGCGAAGCGAAACAGATTGACCCAACTTGGAGGTGTACTTGGAGGTCACTTCAAGATTGGCGACGCGCTTGGAACCGCGTTGGCGTAGACGGCACCGCACACGGTTGGCGAGGCTTGGTGCGCCCGTGCGGTACGATCAGGCGAAAGAACTGTAGCCGTGGTCGAGGTCGACGTTCGATCCGTAGCCCAGAAGCAATCGTATTCTGGAACCGATTGTATTTGGACGGATTCGGCCAATCGATCGCAACATGCCACCGCAAGACATTGGCAGAAGCTCAGAGGCGAGGGTGGGGCTGGCCAAGAGAATACAGCACGACACGACAGTGGGTTGCCGCGAGGAGAAGGAAAGGCCGACCAGCTAGTCTCTGAACAAACAGCGCGAATCGCGTGAGAGTTGAGGAATGATGGCTGTTCGTTCTGGATTGCTCTGCGCAACCAGAGTAAGGATCGAGCCTCAAGAGAATAAATGAACCGACGTGCATGTGGCTTCGATTTGGGGTGTGAAAGACATAAGTACATGTCAGATGAAACTCGAACTCAAGAACTCGAACCAAGCGCAATTGGTTTTTGCAAAGGAGCTTAGCTCGATGAGAAGTTTGAAGGCAGTATCATCTGATTTCCGTCCTCGACTTGAATCAAGCGTGCTAGAAAAAACAGTCCTTGGTTCATTTGGCGGGGGTGCCGCGCCAATTAGCGCAGCAAGTGAATCAGGCTTCGAACAAAAGTTGAAGTGGCCAGCCAATCTACGAAAAAACACAAACAAGAACATTTGAATTTAATTCAAAAAAATCGTATGGCTCCTTGATACTTTATGATTCGTCTGTGTATAAATAGAACGTTATGTCGAGAATAGGTCGGAATAATCTTCAGTTCGATTTAATTGCTGAACCAATTGCACACGCAGCTTTCAAGCCTGGAAGATATCGGTAGCACGTCCTAGTTCTCATTGGAATGAATGGGACTAGCGGCGCCTACAAAGAATTCCAAAATCGGGCCTCATGTTCTGACTGAGAGACGCACTTCTTGAAAACGAAGCGGTCTTTGCGCGCGTGTGGGCTCACATACTTGTAGTGGCAGTTTTGAGGAGTCTCGCTGACGCAGATTGGAACTCTTGCGGATCACTCATATCGAGGTGCCGAATGAATACACGCGTTCTTGCAGTTCTTTTTGCCCTTTCACTGCAACAAATCACATTGGGGCAAACGCCAGTCGAAAGCCAAACATCATCCGAAGATTCTGAGGCAGTCAGCGAAGCGAGATTTCGGGCGATGTGGGCACAAGCGGCGGCTCTGCAGGATGCCGGTGAGTACCTTCGGGCTGCAATTGCGTTTCGCGGGGTCCTAGAGGAGTTCCCCAGATCGCAACGGGCAGCACTGCGGATCGGGATATGTGAAGAGCGCGGAGGCTTGGACGGAAATGCGGTCGATAGCTATCAAGCCGCCATCGATCTCTCTCCTTACGGTGCGTGGTCACCCAAATCTCTGTTTCATCAAGCGCGTTTGTGTCGTGAATATGGTTGTGGTCCTACCGCACGAGATGCGATTCAAGTTCTCCTGCAGCGATTCCCGGAATCGGCCTGGGCGGTTCGGGCGAGGATTGTTGGTGCCCAGTTGGACGGACTCGATTCGGATAATGCCCAGGCAGAATTTGACGCTGAACTTTTATCTGCTCAAGAACTGGATGATATCAGAGGGTTGAGCGGAAACATCTCGGACGCGGAACAGCTGTCCCGATTGGCCGACCTCGTTTCTGGGGAATCCGATACCGGTACGTCACTACGGGCACGTAAGCGAATCGGACACATTCTAATTCGCTTGGGTCGAACCGAAGAGGCGATTGGCGCATTTGAGGATTTGTTGGAGCAACTACAAGAAGCGGCCCCCGAGTCGCGTCTCGTTCAGGAAACTCGGACACGATTGGCTGCCCTCTATCACGCTACAGGGCAGCTCCAAGATGCCCAATTGGAATTCGACGAACTTGCGGCAACAGCTACCAACCCGTCTGTGCGCCGAAACGCCATGTTGCAGGGTGCGGGCCTCACGATGGAACAGGTCATTGAGCGAATCGAGAACGGCGCGTCGGCCTCTGACGAATCTTGGCAGAACGTTCGTACGCGGTGTGAGGCGATAAGATCGCAACCCGGGGCGACCAAAAAGCAGATCGCCCGCGCCGACTTGATGATTATGGAATCACTTCATTGGCAGCAACGGCCAACACAAGCGCTTGCAGCGGCTCGGCGCTTCTTGACGGAGCTAGGCGAATTGCCGTTTGCAGTCTCAACGACTGATTCAGTTTCACCTTCTACATCCGGAAGTGAACTAGCCGTTGACAGCGAGCTACCGACACTGGCCTCTGAGATCGCGATGGCCCACTTGGTGGCTGGAGAGTGTCTCCAACGTCGACGTCAACATGATGCGGCGCTTTTGCATTTTCGACGCATCATCGAGTTGTTTGGCGACGAGGAGATTATGCCTGGGCTAACCAATACTCAGCGTACGCATTTTCGGATTTTTGACGCGTTGCGACGTGGTGGCGGAAGCGAAGAGGAAGTGTACGTTGCTGCTGAGTACGTGCTCTCTCGTTGGCCGGATTCTTCTTATGCGGACTTGGTTCGCATTCATGGTTTCGGCGACTAGCTCTATTCTGGATTCGCGCTGAAACTACAATCTTGGGTTTTGCAACTTAACCCTGCTTCTGAGGATTTTTATTCCATGTCATATATTCTCCCCCGCCGCCGTTTTGAACCAGGTCCATTCGCTGCCGTGCTTATTATAGCCATGTGCGGACCGTTTCTAGCGTCGATAGCAAGAGGTGGGTCAATGCCGCCGATCTGTCCACCTGGAACTTGTGACGAAGAGTGCTGCCCTGAAGGGCAAATATGCTGCAATGATGTTTGCTGCGACGAGGGTGACAAATTCTGCTGCAATAATGTCTGCATGACCCTTGCTGAGGCAGAGGCTGAAGTGGACTGCGTGAAGGTTTTGCATGTAGACATCGATTCAACGTGCACGTCAAACTGCGGAAGCGACTGGAGCACAGCGATTAAATTTCTTCAGGACGCTTTGGACATTGCAGCTATTCCTGAAGAAAACGTGAAGGAAGTTTGGATCACGGGCGACGGGCAGGATTCCCACTATCCAGACCAAGGCTCGCAACAGACCGAGGACGATCGAGGGGCCACTTTCTTGATTCCATGTGGCGTTAAGGTGCTTGGTGGCTTCACTGGGAATGGCGACGAACGTGATCTCCAAAATCCTCCGACAATTCTGAGTGGCAATATTGGAGACGCGGACAGCAACAGCTTTAATGTAGTTACGATTATCGATGGGGACGAGGCAACAGGTCTCGACGGAATAACGATTCGCGAAGGACTTGATGATCGATTTCCTGGGCCAAATGGTGTTCTCGGGCATGGGCGGGGAGGCGGAGCGTTTATCGACGGGGGCAATCCCGTTATCAGCAATTGTAAGTTTGATTCCAATACCAGTCGGTCATCCGGAGGCGCGCTCCATTCGAGGAACAGCCAGGCCTTAATAGATGCTTGCATTTTCAATTTCAACGAGACTTACGGTAACGGTGGTGCCATTTCCGCTTTCAGTACAACATCCGCTTTCGGTAATCCTGAAATCCAGAATTGCGAGTTTGTTGCGAATACAGCAAGTGTAGACGTCCCCATCGGACACCTAAGGAGTGATTCCGTCGGCTATGGCGGCGCAGTCTATAGTGCGACTGCCGAAGCGACGTTTAAGAACTGCGTATTCAAATTAGGCAATAAGAGCCATCGAAGCGGAGGGGCAATCTATTTGGGAGGATCTGCTTTAATTGACTCCTCCTATTTTTGGAGTAATGACGCCAACTCGAACGGGGGCGCTTTACTGCTCTACGATTCCGAGGCGACAATCAGGGACTGCTGGTTCCGAGCAAACGATGCAGCACGGGCTACCGCACCAGATCTTGACGGAGTTGGGGGCGCCATTTGCATTGAAGGAAACTCAACTGTTGACGCGGAAAACTGTCTCTTCAGCGGCAACAATGCGCACAATGGCGGCGCAGTCGCTCAAATAAGCGCAGCCACGAGTACATTCACAAACTGCACCTTTCACAAGAACAACGCAACAATCGGTACGGAAGGTCTCAGCGGCGGAATGTGGTCGGCGGACACTTCTACGGCAATTGCAAATATTACCAACTGCATATTCTGGCAGAATGCAGACTACTTCTTCAATCCGTTGGCTACATCTCCAGATTTTGCAAAAGCAGAGCAAGCACAACTCAACTATCTATCAACAGTAGGATTCAGTTGCATACAAGGATTGGATGTACATTCGGGCAGCGGCAATATTGAATACGATCCTCGATTTGAGAAATTCGTCAACATTGACGATCCGGAGGCAAAGATCCGCGAATTCCATTTCCCTTTGGGAATCGGTTCTCCGTGTATCAACGCTGGTTTAGATACGAAGGTCACGACTGCAGCAGACCTTCTTGGCACGCCTCGCATTCTGGCTTGTCAAGTTGACATGGGTTGGCACGAGTGGTTTGCAACCTCCAACGGGTTTGACGATCTAACAACGAACTGCTGTCCGATTGGCGAGAGTCCTTGCGCAAATCCTGAAGTATGTTGTCCGAACGACACATATTGTTGTGGCAATGGAGAATGTTGCCCAATCGGTGAGTCGTATTGTTTTGGCCAATGTGATTCGGAAACATGCCCCGAGACTGTTATAGACAATCGCGGAGCTGAATTTGTGGTCGGATTTTTGCATTCCCTAAACAAAGTACATCAGGGAGTACCGTCCATCCCTATTCTTGAGTTGCATCTTACTAGTGCAACACAGGAGTATGTTTCGGTCAATTATACTGGCCAGGAAGTCACCTCAATCGGGCTCGTACTCGAACCCAACGAAGTTTCTGTCGTTGAGATTGATCGAAGTGTTCGCAATTGGATTCGCAGTGGTATAGATACGCGCAGTATTCGCATCACGGCCAATAATCCAAGTGCAGAAGTATCTTGTCATTTGGTCAACCGCAGTCACGCATCAAGTGACGCAGGTCTCGCATTGCCTGTCGATGCTCTGGGGCGGGAATATTACGTTGCAGCGGCTGAGACCGCGCATCAGTACCTAGCGGACGACTCTCTATACGCATTACCCAACCAAATCTTGGCAATCGCAACAGTTGACGCCACGACGGTACGCATATGGCCAACTGGGAATACTGTAAGTTCCAATGGCTTGGATCCGCCGACGTGTCGTGCTGCGGACGGAACACCGATCATTGTGACCTTGAATGAAAATGAAGGTTACTATTTGGAGTCATGTTATGATGTAGCCCCCGAGAATCTGACTGGAACACGAATAGCGTCGGACAAACCGATTTTCGTAACTTCGGGCAATCAGGAAGCCCGCATTTGGAACGAAGTAGAAGTAGAATCAGAAGAGAGCAAGAACACGGCCGACCATGTGTTTGAAGTTTTGCACCCAGTCAGCACTTGGGGGACAACATATATTGCGCCAAGTTTACCACGAAACAATCCGTTTACCGCAGACGAAGTACTGAACACGATTACTTTTTATCGAGTCATTGCGTCGGTGCCGAACACCCGTGTGTATATGGACCGTCTATTCCTTGGAGAGATATCTTCGCCTGGTGAGTTCTTGGAAATAGGAACGTTCGAAACTCATGCACTTGGGAACGTTCATATAGATCATGATTTTGTGCTCTCTGCAACGGCGCCGATTGCGGTGCTGCAGTTAATGGGAGGGCACTATTTCACAGGTGTTGGGGATCCTTCAATAGGTATTTTGACTCCGCCCGAACAATTCGCCACTGGCCATACATTCCGAACGATCGGAGCCGGAAGTAACGGTTTACAACAGTTTTCAGAGCATTTTCTCGTGGCCACGGTTCAAACCGAGGAACTGGTTGAGGGTACTTTTGAAGTACGCGATAGCGAAGCTTGCCTGATCATCAACAGTTCTGGTATCCGAAATGCGAATTGCGATGGGGCTGAATTGAATAACGCCCTAATACGACCTGTCGGCGACTCCGGATATTCAACGGTAAAGGTGCGAATTGTTCCGGGTACTTATACGACCAATTCGATCGTAGGGCATGGGTTGATTTCGCTTGGCTATGCACCTATTGGTGGCTGCAATGAAGGGAGTTGTAAAGATTCGTACTTATATCCAGTGGGGGCCTTGTTTGGTATCCTCAATCCGCCCACCGACGAAAATCCACCACTTTGCGACGATGGATTCGAGTGGGATTGCGAGATCGTTCAGGGTATGCCGTCATATTTCGTGTGCAACGCTGCCGACATGCGAATGAGCGAAGATGACGATGGTGATGGCATTCTAGATGTCGGAGAAGATGACAACGCAAACGGAGAGATTGATGTTGATTCAGGTATCGCATCGGTGGAACTTTCAGAGGATGCAGTAAATCTGTCACTGAAAATCCTGACTTCACCCTTTTATACCGGAATAGGAGACGTTGAATACAAGGTTGAGTTGATTGATCCTGATGTTCCGGGATCAGGCAGCGTCATCGTAAGGGACAGGGCATGCAATGAATGCGAAAAAGTGATCGAGGGTGATCCACCGGAGGCGATCGTTGATGTTTGTCATGCAAACGCCAACGATCAATTCGATTGCTCGATTGTCAGCACGGATGTGGACGAATGCGAAATAGTTCTGCTCGACAGCTTTGATTCCGACGATAATTGGATCCTTGTCGGTCTGCATCGCGAATGGGATCTGGCGTCGCCGATCGATTTCTCGCCTGTAGACGCGGTGAACGTGGACTTGAAGATGGCGTGGACGGATTCGGGATCCGTAAGCACCAATTACGACATTGGCCTTCGCGTCACCAATCTCGGTGGATATTCAAACGTTAGTCAGCCCACGATTACGGTGCACGACCTGGCACCGACGGACGTTCTGGTGACCGGCCCCAGTTCTTTGACTGTTGATCAGCAAGGGTGTTACCGAGCAAGTTGGGTGACCCCATGCGATTCGATCGTGAGTATCGAATGGGGTTACGACGAAACCGTCAGCACGACAGGTGTGGCGGAAGAGCATGTTGAGTATTGCTTCTCCTGGCCGACTGCAGGTACATACGACGTATGGGTAGAGATCGAGGACTCCGATGGCGACTTGTTGATGGTCGACGAGCCTTTGATCGTCAATGTCACGGCAAGTCCCGGTGAGTTTCAGCCCAAGACTTTTGCCATCGAAACCCGGTACCACGCGTACACCCCCCAGCCAGCGTCCGGCTTGATCGAGCATTTTGCGCAGATGCGCATCGTCAACACGAGTCCGGCCGACGCCCATGGTCCGTTCTTTATCGCCTTTGAGAACATGACGACGAACGCGGTACTCGTGGGGGACTTGCTCAATTCAAACGGACCGTTGAGCGTGCCGCATTTGGAAGTCGGTGGTGATCAAACACTGATGCCAACTGAGGCGACGGACTGGCACGACGTCGCATGGACTTTGCCCGATGCGGACACCAATGCGTTCGCCGTTGATCTCGTGCCTTATTCCAAACAGCAGCCTCCAGCGATCATGGCGAGCCCACCAGCGACGGCAACCGAAGGCCAGTTGTATGTCTCGAAGCTGATCGCAGAAGATCCAGAAGATGACACCATTTTCTTCGAATTGATGGATGGTCCGAATGGAATGTTCGTGGATACGTTCAATGGCCAATTGAGTTGGCGCCCGTCGCAAACAGCATTCGATGATGAAAACGGTTTAGTCGACGTCAGGGTTAGGGCGTTTGACGGCTATGAGAACAGTTTTGACGAGTTGATTACGTCGATCGGGATTATTCAGGTCAACGTAGACCCGGTGATTCAATCGACGCCGATGACGGTCGTCGGTGCAGGAGAAACGTTCACATATCGACTCAAAGCCACAGACGCCGACAAGGACATGCTCTGCCTTGACCCGATCGGTAGCAATCCAGCGGTTCCACTCACGTTCACAACGTTGTCTGCGGTACCTGGCATGGTGGAGTGTTCAACATCATCTGGGTTTGCGGAATGGGATATCACCTGGACCGACCCCGAATACGATCCCTTTGATTATGAAATCTATCTGCAAGTTGTTGATGACTACCCAGGTCAACCCGGCGCCGCAGAGCAAGTATTCGACCTTGCCGTGACAAACTGCCAGACAGGCG
>BQJS01000056.1 GCA_021604825.1 Phycisphaerae bacterium
CTTGAAACCCGTACCGGCTGGGATCAGATGGCCAAGAATCACGTTTTCCTTCAAGCCGAGAAGCGGATCGCTGGTACCCGCCAACGACGCCTCGGTCAGCACCTTGGTGGTTTCCTGGAAACTCGCCGCCGAAATGAACGACTCGCTGGAAAGACTGGCCTTGGTGATGCCCAAGAGCAGGGTCGTAGCGATCGCCGGTTTCGGACGCTTGCCCTTGGCTGGCTCGCCACCTTCCTCCTCGGTGGCTTCATTGATCTCGGCCAGCTTGGTCTTGAGAACGACCTCGCCTTCCATCAAATCGGTATCGCCCGGAACTGAGATTCTTACGCTCTTGGCCAGTTCGGCATTGCGCCCGCGGAACGCGAACTTATCGACGACTTCACCCGGGAGGAAGCGGCTGTCTCCCTGATCTTCGATCTTTACCTTCCGAAGCATCTGCGAAATGACGACTTCAAGGTGCTTGTCGCTGATCGACACATTCTGAGCGCGATAGACGGACTGGATTTCACCGAGCAGGTAGTTCTGGAGAACCTCTTCACCCTTGATGCGAAGAATGTCTTGCGGAATCATCGGGCCTTCGATCAACGGATCACCGGCTTCCACCGCATCACCGGCGTGCACGAGCAACTGACGATCCTGCGGAACGTGGTGTTCCTTTTCCATCCCACTCTTTTGATTGCTGACGATGATGGTCATTTTTCCGCGACGCTTGTCGGCGCGAATTTCGACCGTACCAGAAATCTCCGCGAGAACCGATGGCTCTTTGGGCTTTCGTGCTTCGACGATTTCGGTCACACGCGGCAGACCACCGGTGATGTCCTGCGTACCACTCATGCCACGCGGCTGACGGGCGAGCAACATACCGGGCTTGATCGGCTTACCTTCTTCAACCTCGATACGGGCTTTCGCCGGAAGGTAATGATAGTCAAGCACATTGCCTTGTTTGTCTTCAATGATCAGCTGCGGATGCTTTTCACCCTTGTGCTCGATCACGACAAACTTGGTGGCTTTGCGCTCTTCTTCAAGACGAACCGTTTCACCCTCGTCGATATCCTGGAATCGGATGAAACCTTCAACCTCAGCAAGGATCGGTGTGAGGTGGGCGTCCCAGGTCACCATCGGCGTTCGGGCAGGAATCTTCTTGCCCTCCGCCACCAGAAGTTCAGCACCATACGGAACTTTGAATCGCTCGATTTCGCGACCTTTTTCGTCTTCAATCGCGATCTCACCGTTGCGCTTCAACGCAACCGTTCGCTCGGCTACTTCCTTCGTCGCGGGAACGGTCACTGCATTGATTTCGTGGAACGTTACGGTTCCCGCTTGCGAGTTACGCAGTTCGTTATCAACCACGTCGTGCGATGCCACACCACCCGTGTGGAACGTACGCATCGTGAGCTGCGTGCCCGGTTCACCAATAGACTGAGCCGCGATGATACCGACAGCCAATCCCTCCTCGACCAGTCGGTTGGTGGACATGTCCAAGCCATAGCAATTGGCGCAGACGCCCAACTCGCTCTCACAAGTCAACGGACTTCGCACGCGAATCTTGTCCAAGCCCAAACTTTCAATCGACGTGGCGATGTCATTGGTGATGACTTCATTTTCACCAACGATCAATTGATCCGTAATTGGGTTGCGAATTGAGTCACGGGCAATGCGCCCCATGATTCGCTCGCGAAGCGGAATATCGACTTCTTCGCCCTTGTAGACCGCCTCTTTGGTAATTCCCTGAATCGTGTTGCAGTCCACGCTATTGACGATCACGTTCTGCACAACGTCGGCGAGCTTACGCGTCAAGTAACCAGAGTCAGCCGTCTTGAGTGCCGTATCAGCCAAACCCTTTCGGGCACCGTGCGTTGAACTGAAGTATTCAAGCACACTTAGGCCTTCGCGGAAGTTCGACTTGATAGGCGTTTCGATGATCTCACCGGACGGCTTGGCCATCAATGCACGCATGCCCGCCAATTGTCGAATCTGATCGACACTTCCTCGAGCACCCGAGTCCGTCATCAGATAAACCGGATTCAAGTAAGGCATCGAATTCGGATCGTCTTTCGACGCATACTTTCCGTCATCGGTGCGATAATCCGTTTGGATTTCCTTCATCATCTCTTCGGTGACTTGCTCGCGAGCATGAATCCAAACGTCGATGAGCTGGTTGTATCGCTCCAGCTTGGTAAGCGCACCGTTTCCAAAATCGCGCTCGATTCGCTCCACGTGCTTTTCACCAACCTTGATGATTTTTGGCTTGGCGGCTGGCACCCGCATGTCATGAACGCCAAACGACAACCCCGCGAGCATGGAATGCTTGAATCCGATCGACTTGATGTCGTCAAGCAAGTCAATCGTCGCCGACCGCCCCAACAGCGCGTGGCAATCTGCAATCACCCGTGCTGAACCCTTCTGCGACACCGAGAAGTTATAAAATGGCATCGCCTGCGGCAGAATGTCGTTGAACATCAACCGACCGACGGTCGTGGAAATGATGCCCGAGCGACCAATTTCTTTCGGGTTGTCCTTCTGCGCCTCGATGTGGTGCGTTCGGTTTAACCGGACTCGAATACGATCGTGAATCGCGATCTTCTTCTCGGCATAGGCCAGCATGGCCTCATGCTCGCCCGAGAAAACCATCATGTCCTTCTCTTCAACATCCGCGCTGACATGATCGGTCGTCAGATAGTAAATCCCCAGTACGATATCCTGCGACGGCGACATGATCGGCGTACCGTTCGCCGGCGAGAAAATGTTGTTCGTCGCCAGCATCAACACGTGCGTTTCGACCTGCGCTTCGACACTGAGTGGAAGGTGGACGGCCATCTGATCGCCGTCGAAGTCGGCGTTGAATCCGCGACACACCAACGGAGAAATCTTGATCGCGTTCCCCTCGACCAACGTCGGTTCAAACGCCTGAATACCCATGCGGTGCAGCGTCGGTGCGCGGTTGAGCATGACTGGATGCTGATGAATCACCTCTTCGAGGATGTCCCAGATTTCTTGATCGCGGCGTTCCAACATCCTTTTGGCGCTCTTGATCGTGTCAGCCAACCCTCGCTCTTTAAACTTGCGAATGATGAACGGTTGAAACAATTCCAAGGCAATCTTCTTGGGAAGACCGCATTGGTGAATCTTCAATTCGGGTCCGACAACGATCACCGACCGCGCCGAATAGTCCACGCGCTTGCCCAGCAGGTTTTCGCGGAATCGACCCTGCTTGCCCTTGATCATGTCGGTCAGCGACTTTAATGGACGATTGCTCGACCCCAACACCGGGCGACGACAGCGACCGTTGTCGAACAGGGCATCGACGGCTTGCTGCAACATGCGCTTTTCGTTCTGGATAATGACTTCCGGCGCATTGAGGTCAACGAGCTTCTTGAGGCGGTTGTTGCGGTTGATGATTCGACGGTAAAGATCGTTCAAATCGCTCGTTGCGAAGTTTCCGCTCTCCAGCAACACCAACGGACGAAGGTCCGGCGGAATGACTGGAATCACTTCCAAGATCAACCACGTCGAATCATTGTCACTGTTGCGAAGCGCTTCGACGATTTTCAGACGCTTGGAAAGATCCTTGATCTTCTGCTTGCTTCCCGTCTTGATCAAGTCCTCATGCAGCGAAGCAGACAACTCAGCCAGATCGAGCGTTTCGAGCAGCTCGCGAACAGCTTCCCCACCCATCCCGGCGCGGAACGTCGCACCATACTTCTCGCGGGCGTTGCGGAATTCGTCTTCCGTTAGCAATTGGAATTTCTGAAGTGGCGTGTCGCCAGGATCGATGACCACGTAGTCCTGGAAATAGATCACTTTTTCCAGACTCGTCGTCTTCATGCCCAGCAGGTTGCCCAGTCGCGAAGGCATGGCTTTGAGGAACCAAATGTGCACGACGGGCGCGGCGAGGTTGATGTGCCCCATGCGCTTGCGACGCACACGCGAGTGCGTGACCTTCACACCGCATCGGTCGCAAATGATGCCCTTGTGCTTGGTGCCTTTGTACTTTCCGCACGAACACTGCCAGTCGCGCTCCGGACCAAAGATTCGCTCGCAGAACAAACCGTCTTTTTCTGCGCGATAGGTTCGGTAGTTAATCGTCTCCGGTTTTTTGACTTCACCAAACGACCAACTGCGAATGTCGTTCGGGCTCGCCAACTGAATGTTGACGCTACCGTAGTCGTTGATCCGATCGTAAATGTTGCCTGCTACCATAGGTCTTGAGCCTTTCTGGGATAACCAGTTGCCCGAAGCTGACTTCGTTTATCTGCAACCACCCAAGTTTCGCTATCGCGTATTCATCTCGATTGCGAAGCGGTCGGTTTCAATTCGAAAAAATATCTAGTGCAACCCACCCACCAAGTCTGTGGGCTTGCAGATCTTTCTACGACATCACGCTGCCAAGCCGCGATGGATCGGCTTCGGCGGCATCCTTGTCTGCATTATTCTTGTCTGCGGGAAGTTGAAGCACCACCATTCCAGATTCGCGGCGGAATCCCAACTCTTCACAAAAATCAACTTCAGTGCCATAAGCAAGCACTTGAATACGATCCGCGCCGTCCGATCGAAGCTCTTCAACCACGCGTGTGGCCATCTCCCTCGCGACCCCGGCAGAATCGTGTTCAATGCGTCCGTCGGTTTTCGTCACGCATGCCGGACCCTGCAATGACGGGTCAAGCTTGCACTCAGCAAGGTAGCCGTTGAGTCCGTCGGTCACACCACGTGCGATACCAACCAATTCGCCATCCTGCCGAGCGGTCACGAAACAAAACGTCTGCTCGACCATTCGGTCAATCCGTGTTGAATCGCCGACGATCGGATGTTGCAGCCGCTCATAAAACCGAACCAACTCGGCTGCATCAATTTTGTCCGACGTTGCCAGGACAATATCTTCGCCCATGATGCAATCTCCCACGACGCAATCTACATGTACAACTCCCACCGAGTCGCGCGCCTCTTGAATCATTTAAACGATGCGCTTCTTTTCGAGCTGGATATTCAATCCCAACCCGCGGATTTCGTTGCACAAGACGTCGAACGAAACGGGCGTGCCCGCTTCCAAAGTGTTCTTGCCGCGAACCATCGATTCGTAAATCTTGGTGCGGCCTTCGACATCGTCACTCTTGACGGTGAGTAACTCCTGAAGCGTAAAAGCAGCCCCATACGCTTCGAGGCCCCACACTTCCATCTCACCGAAACGCTGCCCACCGGTACGCGCTTTACCACCCAGCGGCTGCTGCGTGATCAGGCTGTATGGGCCAGTCGCCCGAGCGTGAATCTTGTCATCTACAAGGTGATCGAGTTTGAGCATGTACATGTGACCCACGGTGACCTTTTGATCCAGCGGTTCACCGGTTCGACCGTCATACAAAGTGATTTTTCCGCCAAACGGCATCTCAGAGAATCGCTCGCGGGTCTTGCCGGCGTTGGCGACGACCTTGGGGTCGGCGGAACGTTCACGGCAATGCTTGTTGGCCTCTTCGATACACTTGTGGACTTCTTTTTCCGTCGCACCATCGAAGACAGGCGTAACCGCTTGGAAGCCGAGAATCTTCGCAGCCCAACCGAGGTGCGTTTCGAGAATCTGACCGACGTTCATACGAGAAGGCACACCCAGCGGATTCAGAAGCACGTCAACCGGCGTACCGTCATCGAGAAACGGCATATCTTCTTCAGGCAGGATTCTAGCGATGACACCCTTGTTGCCGTGACGACCGGCCATCTTGTCACCGACCGACAACTGCCTTTTGGTTGCGACGTAGACCTTGACCATTTCGAGCACGCCGGAAGGCAGTTCGTCGCCGCGTTTCATCTGAGCGGCTTTACGATCGCGCTCTTCCATCAACTCGGAAAGGTGTGGCCAATATCTGCCAACAACGTCCAATGCTTTTTGATCGCTCGAGGCTTTCTTGACCCACTTGAGATCGCCAGCCCGAACCTGCTCGGTGATGGCTTCGATCTGTTCGAGGATAACCTCGGTCAGTTCACTGTGACCGACTTTCTGTCGCGTGTTGGGGTCAACCATCGGCGTTCCAGCGATGCCTTCGATTTCTTCGCACATCTTTTGGAACAACTTGCAGATTTTTTGGTTGGCCTGTTCGTTGAACGCGGCGACTTCGGCTTTGAGTTCGGCTTTTTGCTCGTCGGTCATGTGCATTCGACGGCTGAATCGCTTGGTATCGATCACGATTCCCGACACACCCGACGGTGCTTCAAGTGAATCGTTCTTCACATCTTCACCTGCTCGCCCGAAAATTGCGTGCAGCAGTTTTTCTTCCGGACTCAGTTCGGTTTTTGACTTCGGGCAAACCTTTCCAACCAGAATGTCACCATTTGACACTTGCGTTCCGACGCGTACGACGCCGTTCTCATCGAGGTTACGCAATGCCCGTTCAGATACGTTGGGAATGTCAGCCGTAAATTCTTCGCGACCCAACTTGGTCTCGCGAATTTCGACGTCAAACGAATCGATGTGGATGCTCGTGAACACGTCGTCTTTGACCAGACGCTCGCTGAGCAGAATCGCATCCTCAAAGTTGTAGCCGTCATAAGTCAAGAACGCGACGAGAGGACTCTTACCCAACGCCAGCTCACCCTTTTTGGTCGAAGGTCCGTCAGCGATGATTTCGTTCTCGGCAACCTTTTGGCCCTTGGCGACCAGTGGTTTCTGATTCAAACAGGTCCGCTCATTCAACCCTTCAAACTTGCGAAGGATGTATTCGTCCGCCCCATTGAGGACGATGCGCTCGGCGTCAACGAAGGTGACCGTACCGGCTTCTCGGGCACGAATCACCATGCCGCTGTTGGCCGCCACCGTCTTTTCCATACCCGTCGCGACCACCGGCGGATCTACCCGCAGGAGCGGAACGGCTTGCCGCTGCATGTTTGAACCCATCAGTGCCCGGTTGGCGTCGTCATGCTCGAGGAAAGGAATCAGCGACGCCGACACACCCACCGTTTGCTTCGGTGAAATGTCAACGTATTCGACTTGACCACTGTCCATCTGCGTCAGTTCGCTATACGCACGAACGATCTGCGGACCTTCTTCGACGCGGTTCTCACCACGGGCCATCGCCTCTGGCGGCGCGAGTACGTGACGCATCTCTTCGTCGGCCCGCAGGAATACGCCGTCTTGAGCAACAGCCCCCTTCTTGCCGACCTTGCGATACGGCGTGATCAGGAAACCGTAGTCGTCGACACCGCTGTAAAGCGCCAACGAGGCGATCAAACCAATGTTCGTGCCTTCCGGCGTTTCGATCGGACAGATTCGACCATAGTGAGAAATGTGAACGTCGCGTACTTCAAAACCCGCACGCTTGCGGTTCAATCCACCCGGTCCAAGCGCCGACAAACGTCGCTCATGTGTCAACTGCGAAAGCGGGTTCGTCTGGTCAACCACTTGCGACAGTTCGCCACGACCGAAGAAGAATTCAATCGCGGAGCTGACCGACTTGCTGTTGATCAACTCGGCGATGCGACCCAGTTCCTCTGGATTTTTGATACTCATCCGCTCCGTCACCGTGCGACGAAGTTTGAGGAAACCCTTTCGCAGTTCTTCGGTGGCGAGTTCATCGATCGTACGAAGACGACGGTTGCCCAAGTGATCGATGTCGTCAATCTCAAACTGGGTTTGACCGGTACGCAATTGCAACACGTACTCGAGGCACTTGATCAGGTCGTCGGCTGTCAGCACCATCACGTCGTCCGACGAATTGGTGTTGAGCTTTCGGTTCAGACGGAAGCGGCCAACCTTGCCAAGGCGATATCGGTTTTCATCGAAGAATTTTTCTTCGAAGAGTTTGCGGGCCTTTTCGACGTGCGGCGGGTTGCCCGGACGCAGGCGGGCATAAATCTTGAGAAGCGCCTCTTCGCGGGTTCGCGTGCTGTCTTCTGCGAGCGTATTGAGAATCAAGGGATCGCTAACCTTGGCGATGACCTCCAGATCCTTCATGTCGAGTTCTTGAAGACGAGCCACCGCATCACCCAACTGGCAACCGGCGCGGACAACTTCTTCTTCGGTCTCTTCGTCAACGATCGTACGAACCGAATACATTTCAGGTTTGAGTGATCCGAGTTTGACCTTCTTGGTCTTGTGGAACACTTTGACGATCGATTCGTCGGTACTAAATGCCGGGTCCATCGCGCGGATGAACGTCGTCGCAGCGATCTTACTTGACTGATCGATGCGGACGGCTAACACGTCCTTCTTCGTGACGTTGATTTCAATCCAACTGCCGCGCTCGGGAATGATGCGACAACCGTGCAGGGCGCGATCACCCTCGGCTTGATCTTTTACGAAGTCAACACCCGGGCTGCGGTGAAGCTGCGACACGATGACGCGCTCGGCACCGTTGATGATGAACTCCCCGCCACCGATCATGATGGGCAGTTCGCCGAGGTAGACGAGATCTTCCTGAATCTCATCCTTGTCTTTGCGATGGAGACGTACGCGAATTCGAAATGGCAGACCATACGTCAACCGAAGTTGACGGCATTCAGCCGGCGTGTATCGGGCTTTGCCCAATTCGTACGTGATGTATTCCAGGCGCATGTCCCCGTCGTAGCTGACGATCGGAAACACTTCGCGAAGGAGACCTTCCAGTCCGTCATCCTTGCGCTCCGTCGGCGCGGCGTCCTCTTGGAGGAACCGTGCGTATGACAAGGTTTGAATATCAATGAGATTGGGAATCGGAATTGCATCGCCGACTTTGGAGAAATCCCGCACCGCACCGTTTGTGCCACTCGCGATCATGTCAATTCGCCCTTCTTTGAAAGCGCGCTCGTGGTTGATTGTTCAACACAAGCCAGCCCTTTCGACCAAGGTCTTGTCGCCCAACAAGCAAGCCGCACAACACTTCAAGACGAAGCTTGCGCAAAGCATGCATCGAAGACGACGAATCGTTTTTTCAGATGGGATCAGCAGAGCCGCCCGTGCATCTGTTCAACCGACTATCCCAACAAGTCAGCCGTTCCCGCACGCGACGGATTGACCAGCCACCCAAGCGAACCATGAGATTTCGTTAAGTGACCGTTAGCCCAGTAATTATACGGATCTTGTCCAACCCGTCAAACGCGGTCCCGCCCCGCAGATTCCGCCGCCTTTGGGACCGCGGTCCCACATTCCGAATACACCCCACTGATGTTTCCCGTGAGGTTGTACCCGCAAACATGACACTCACTGGGATATGCGCGAATCGTTTGCCACTTTGAATGAAAAAAAGCCTTTCGGGAGGCATAGGCAGCAATCGGGACAGACGAAATCGCGGCTAGCAGGAAAGTAGCCGGGAGCCAATCGTCATCATTAGCCTCAGGTGTCCTCAAGTAGACGATGGCCGCCACCATGCCAACCACCACGCTAAAAACCGTCATCCAGATAAGCAAAAAGACCGCCGCCGCAAAAATCACCGCGACCCACGTCGGTCGCCGACGTTGCCGGATCAAGATCGGCTCGCCTTGATGCTGATTGCGTGACGTGATCATTGACCCAATCGCCTTTACGCTCGGCTAGCGTTTCAACTCAATCGTATCAATTGA
The DNA here is from genome assembly GCA_021604825.1 of Phycisphaerae bacterium. The sequence continues at coordinate 9,520 of BQJS01000056.1, forward strand.
AACCGCCCACAAACCTCTTGGAAGGATTGCGGGCGGCTGAGATTGCATTGAAGATTCGGACCGATCGACTACTTGAGTTCGATCGTGGCTCCGGCTTCTTCGAGTTCTTTCTTGAGGGCTTCGGCTTCTTCCTTGCCGAGGCCTTCCTTGACGGGCTTGGGTGCGCCGTCAACGAGTTCCTTGGCTTCCTTCAGGCCGAGACCGGTCGCACCGCGAACGGCTTTGATGACCTGGATCTTCTTGTCGCCAATCGCGGCAAGGATCACATCAAAAGTGCTCTTCTCTTCAGCAGCGTCACCACCACCACCTGCAGGACCGGCCATCATCACGGCGCCACCGCCGGCAGGCTCGATACCATGCTCATCCTTGAGGCAGTCCACCAGGGACTGGGCATCTTTGACGCTAAGGTTCACAATCTTGTCGGCGAGATCCTTAATGTCTGCCGAGAATTCTTTCGCTGGTGCTTCTGCCATCACATTCACTCCAAATCTAAAATGACATTCACCCGATAGGCGCCGCCAACGCAGCGGCATTTCATCCGTGGGTCACGGACCACTCGGATCGAATGAGATTCAATTATTCAATGCATTTCCTACAGCAAACCAATCGCTACTTTTCAGCGATGGCTTTAAGGCAACCAGCCACCTTGGCTTGCGGACTGCCAATCGCCGATGCAATCCGACGACCAGGACCCCAGATCAAGCCGGCAATATCGCCCATGATCTCGAAGCGACTCTTCATCTTCGACAGGTCCAGCACCGAAACCAGCGCTTCGTCACCATCAAGTACGGCGTCTTTGAGCTGAACTTCTTTGTGCTCTTTGGCAAAGTCAACCAGCTTTTTCGCGACATCGATGATCGAGTCGTCAGCCGTCACCAATGCACACGGACCGGTCAGTGATTCGCCGAGGCTCTTGAGCGGCGTATCCGAAAACGCCCGACGGGCCAAGCTGTTCTTGACAATTTCAACGCGACCATTCGACTCGCGGATCGTCGCCCGGAGTTTCTCCGTGTTGGCCACGTTCAATCCGGTCAGGTCCACCACGCATGCGCTATCCACGCCGTCGTAGCGACTCTTGAGATAATTCGTCAGCATTGATTTGAGAGGCTTACTCATTGTTGTATCCCAAACAGTTGTATTCCAAACAGTTGACTTTGGTTTAATTGCTTCGTTTCCAAACGCAATGCAACCCGTGACTAGGCACCCAATTGAATCTTCACGCCTGGGGTTCGCGTCCCACTGATGACGACATTCTTAAAATATGTGCCCTTGGACGATGCCGGCTTCAATTTTTCCATGTGGCCAATAGCGGCATCGATGTTTTCCTTCAGGTCTTCAACACTGAAGTTGGTTTTTCCGACGGCCATGTGAACATTGCCACCGGCGTCGTTGCGGAACTCAAGCTTACCAGCCACGTACTCAGCCACCGCATTGGCGACATCTGGCGTCACCGTACCGGCTTTGGGTGTCGGCATCTTGCCTTGCGGGCCCAACACGCGACCGAGCTTTCCAACCTTGCCCATCATGGACGGGTGGGCGACGGCGACATCAAAATCAAGCCAACCCTTTGAGACCTTGTCGATGAGTTCGTCGGCACCGACTTCAATGGCACCCGCAGCCTTGGCCGCTTCAATCAACTCGCCATCACAGAACGCAATCACGCGGTTGGTCTTGCCGATGCCCTTGGGCAACGCAATCGAACCACGCAGCATTTGGTCGGCTTGCTTGGGATCGATCCCAAGATTCATGACCAGATCGACGGTCTGCGGATTGTCCTTGCGGGTGCGACCATTCTTGTATGAACGGTTGCTCTTGACGTCGGCCATCTCTTTAACCTTGGCGACGGCTTCAGCGCAAGTAAAGGATTCGGTTTCGCCGCGAATCTCTTCTTGTTTTTTGTAACGAATGTTTATGTTCGACATCGATTCATCCACCCAGCCGACAACTCCAAAAGAACCCGCCGGCAAACAACAAATTCGGGCCATCAGTCAAGAAGCCCTGAAAACTGCATTCAAAAAACGGAGGCCACACACCATAGGCGGCCTCGAATATTACCTGTTGAACAAGCCCGACTAGGCCGAGATCTCAATTCCCATCGATCGAGCGGTGCCAGCGACCACTCGCTCAGCCGCTTCGATCGTGTTGGCGTTCAGTTCGGGCAGCTTCTTCTCTGCGATCTCTCGCAACTGCGCGGCTGAAACCGAACCAACCTTATCCTTGTTCGGGACACCGCTGCCTTTCGCGACCTTGGCGGCTTCCTTCAACAAGACCGCCGCCGGAGGACTCTTGACCTCGAACGAAAAGGTGCGATCGCCATAAACGGAAATCACGACCGTGACCGGCATGCCGTTCAGTTCAGCCGTCTGTGCATTGAACTGCTGGACGAACTGCCCGATATTGACACCGTGCTGTCCCAAAGCAGGACCAATCGGCGGCGCTGGCGTTGCTTGTCCACCCGGCGCTTGAAGCTTGATTGTTCCTGTAATCTCTTTTGCCATCGATTTAATCTCTCAAACTAGCGAACAACCAACCTCAAACGAAGGCTACCTCAAACGAAAGCTGCCTCAAATGAAAGACTGCAAATCGTCGTACCAATTTCAAACAACCGGCACGTCCGTGATTCGCAGCCTCGCTTATCCTTCACGCTCCAACTGCCAGTATTCAACATCAACTGGCGTCGAACGTCCGAAGATCTCAACAATCACCGTGACCATACCGCGCTTCTCGTCGAGCGAATCAACATCGCCCTCGAAGTTTTCAAAGCTGCCAGCCATGATCTTGACGTGATCGCCCTTCTTGAAATTCAAACCACTCAATGAAGGGGTTTCTTCTGCCTCTTGTGACGCGGCTAACATGCCTTCGATTTCATGATCGGGCATCGCGGTCGGCTTGCCGTCCGAACCGATGAAGTCGCCAACGCCCGTGGTCTCTTTGACCATGAACCAAACGTCTTCAGGTATCGCCCCATCATCTTCGCAGGCCATTTCGACAAACACATAACCCGGATAAAGGTTGCGCTTGTGGACCTTGGCGACACCAGCTTTCATCCGCCGCTCTTTGATGGTCGGCACGAGGATCCGACTAACAATGGGATCCAAGCCCTCGATCTTGACCTTGCGCTCCAAGGCGTCGCGGACGTATTCTTCTTTATTTGAGGCCACCCGAAGCACGTACCAATTCATGCCCGGCTTGCACAAGGGCTCTTTGGCTGGTGGTGCGACAGGTGCGCTCACGTCTTGTTCGTGCTCACCGGACGATCCAGGCGCACCCGAATCACCAGCCGCTGCGGCAGCGTCCGCCTGCACATCTTCCTCGGGGTGCATTTCAGCATCCGTGGCTTCTGCAGCGTCTTCAGTTCTGTCAGTACTGTTGGTACTCATCAAAACCGTCTCTTCCGAGCATCAAAACAAGTGCGTCACTCATTGACGCACACTATTGGCCACCAACTGGTCACCAACCCAACGACTGGCCACCAACCTGACGACGATCACGTGGCGATTACTGCTTCATTCATCAAAGCTTCAAGACGTCGATCGCCACGAAGAAGTATTTGAATGCCTGATCAACCAGGAACAATGCAGCGGCTGTCAAGATGGTCACCAAAATCACGACCTTGGTCGCAGCGATGATCTCCTTCTTGGTCGTCCAGTTGACCTTCTTCATCTCGCCATCGGTGGCAATCAGAAAATCACAAGTGGGCCGCTTCACATTCACGAGCCAGTGGATCACGGTCAACAACAACACGATGACAAAAACCGGCACACCCGTCTTGATCCAGAGCCCGGGAGCCCAGTCCTGATCGAAGTTGAGGTTTTCGTAAACGAAGTTGCCCAGGCCCAGCACAAGGATAGCCGCACCAATCGCAGTGCCAAGCCTCGTGTAGTAGCCTTGCCCCTTCTTATAGACATCGATAAAGGACTGACCCTTACCCGTCTTGGGAACATCAGCCATTGAAAAACACTCCAGGCGTTCTCACCAACAAACAAACTTGCTCAAGAACCCACCGGCAAACAACCAACCGGCATGCGTCCTTGCGAATAATAAGGCAACCACGCGACCAATCACCCCGACCACTGCCAACTCAGGTTGACAAGATGATCAGGAGCGGAGGGAATCGAACCCCCAACCGCCGGTTTTGGAAACCGGTGCTCTGCCAATTGAGCTACGCTCCTTCGGCGGGGACTTCGGCTTCAACGCTGATGCCCCCGGGGCGAATCCGCCACGGGCGTCGTCCGCTCACACGGGCCAACCGCACCAAACGCTCAGCCGACCGATCTACTTCCGCTTGATCTTGTGTACCGTACGTCGCCGCAAACGTGGCGAGTACTTCTTTAACGTGAACTTCGGTACACCACCCTGCACATTGACAGACGTACGGTAATTCAAATCGCCCGTTTCCGTGCACTGTAGCCACACGTGTTCTCGTTTTTGACTCTTTGCCACGTCCCAACGCCTCCAACCTAAACGCGACTCGCCTGCCAGCTGCTCAAGCGAACCGTGATCAAAACAACTTCAAAAAGGCCATTTCTTGAGCAAGGCCTTGAAAACGCTATACATCAAACCGGACCATCGACTTGATGATCTGGCTACTCAATAATCTTTGCCACAACACCCGAACCAACCGTTCGGCCACCTTCGCGAACCGCGAAACGCAAGCCTTGCTCCATAGCAATCGGCTTACCGAGTTCGACGATCATCGCAATGTTGTCACCGGGCATGCACATCTCTGCACCACCCTGCAGTTCGAGCGAGCCCGTCACATCCGTCGTACGGAAGTAGAACTGCGGACGGTAACCGGTGAAGAATGGTGTATGACGACCACCTTCTTCTTTGGTCAACACGTAGACTTCAGACTCAAACTTGGTGTGCGGTGTGATCGTGCCCGGCTTGGCGAGAACCTGTCCACGCTCAACCTCGTCCTTGCCAACACCACGAAGCAGACAACCGACGTTGTCACCAGCCCGACCTTCATCGAGCATCTTTCGGAACATCTCAACACCGGTCACTGTGGTCTTGCGACTATCAGTTAGACCGACGATTTCGATTTCCTCACCAACTTTGACAATACCGCGATCGATACGACCGGTCACCACAGTACCACGACCCTTGATGCTGAAAACGTCTTCAATCGACATCAGGAAATCCTGATCGATTTCACGCTTGGGCTCGGGTACGTGATCATCAAGTGCTTGCAGCAATTCAGCGATGCATTTGGTCTTGCCTTCGTCAGTCGGATTCTCAAGCGCCGGCAGTGACGAACCACGGATGACCGGTGCGTCATCACCCGGGAAGTCATACTTGCTGAGGAGCTCACGAACTTCGAGTTCAACCAGATCGAGCAACTCTTCGTCATCGACGAGGTCGATCTTGTTGAGGAAGACCACGAGATAAGGCACGTTCACCTGACGGGCGAGCAGGATGTGCTCGCGGGTCTGGGGCATCGGACCGTCTGCGGCAGACACAACCAGAATTGCACCGTCCATCTGGGCGGCGCCGGTGATCATGTTCTTGACGTAGTCGGCGTGACCCGGGCAGTCGACGTGTGCGTAGTGACGATTTTCGGTTTCGTATTCCACGTGTGACGTGGCGATCGTCATGATCTTGGACGAATCACGACGGCCTTGCGACTCCGATGCCTTCGCCACCTCGTCATAACTAATGGCTTGGCACAGACCCTTTGCCGATTGCACCGTCGCAATCGCTGCAGTCAGGGTCGTCTTGCCATGGTCAACGTGTCCAATCGTGCCTACGTTGACGTGCGGCTTGGTACGTTCAAAAGTCTCCTTGGCCATCGTAGATGATCCTCCAATTTCTGCGTGACAGGGCAGACTTCCAATGCCGCCCAGATCAATTCGCTCAACGCGAATTTGGTTTCAGTTATTTCCTTAGCATTCGTTGGACCGTCAAACATGCTCCCGCCATCGAAGGCGAAACCATCCAAAGACGACCGCTACAATGCGCAACGTTTCAGACTAAATTCAATCTCGGACCCAGATGACCAGGCCCAACCTGAAGAGACAGCTTCTGATGGGACTTGAACCCATGACCTCGTCCTTACCAAGGACGCGCTCTACCACTGAGCTACAGAAGCAACGACTGAGCTGCAGAAGCGTTACCGCCCCACGGACTGTTAACAGACCAGACCGTCTCGTAGAACGTAAACACGCCCCCTGTGGCGGGCGGTTTTCAGCCAATCCCGCAACACGGAAGTCCAATAGTCTCCAAGGTTTATGAGCAATTTGCAACCGCGCAGACTTCCCTTGGAGCGTCGCCAGTATAGACATCTACTATACCTTGTCAAACCGGAAAATCCGCACCGATTGGCACGTTTCACGCGAATCCGAGAGGCCACCGTTTGTGCTTGGCCAACAGCATCCGGTCGAGAAGAACTGTTGCGATTTCAGGCCCCGTAGCAAGCCAACCATTGTAGTCAACATGCTACCGAGTTACACTGTCAATGAAACTGTGCTGACCCGAGTTCGTCCAACGATGTGTTTTCAAACCACCGCTGCTATCAGCCGCCATACCCTCACGAGGTCCTGTGAAAAAAACGCAGCGTCCAGTCTTGAGCGCCCGACGCATGCCTGAGAATCCGCGTCCCAATGGCTCGGGCCCCCGCGTTCGTCCGGATTTTGACGATCCGCCCCATGAGCGCCATGAAGATAGCGGTTCGCTCGCCTCTGATCCTTCCCCTACCCGATCGAAAACGCCCAAGCGGGGAAAGCTCCGCTTGATTTTCTTAATTGTTATCCCCATTGCGGCGGCTGCCACTGCAGCGTACCTCAATCCGCCCAAGTACAGCGGCGGCGCTACATTACGCACCAGTGAGAATTCAGGATCGACCAACATGCGACCCGATCGTCGCATAAAGAACGAAATGCTGGGAGCCGCCCGATCGGTTTTTCTGGCGGCGGCTTGGACCGAAGCGAAACTTCACAATGACGGATCACCGCTCGAACTCATTCAATCAACCAGACAGGACCATTCCACCCAGCTACCGCCCACCTCGGACGCGATGATCGAAGTCATCTCGACGGACCGCGACGAGATCCGGGATTTCATCGACGGGCTGGATCGCCGCTTTCAATCTGAATACGAAGCGTTCAAGTCGCGGGAAATGGAACGCCAGGAAAGTCAGACCATCTTTCTAAAGGGCCAAATTCAGGAATTATCGATGGTCCTCAAGAGTCTCGAGCCTCTCTCCATCAATGAAATCGATTCCGCGGGAAACGTCGATATGCCCGTCGCAACCAGCGAAAGCGACAGGCCGCTCAACGACGCATTTCGTCGACATTGGAAACGCCTTCAACGAACCCGTTCGCGGTATTCAGGCCAACTGATGGAACTCGTCGAAACCCAGCGCCAACTCGACGAATTGATCAAGACGCCCCCACCAGCAACGGCAATCATCGAACCCCAAGACCGCGCCAAGGCGTACCAGGAACATGTGGTGCTGACGGGCGATCTTAATCAGCTGGGCAACCATCTCGAAGATGTGCGGCGGGCAATGGGCAAGGTCTACACACGGGCGGAGCAACCGTTGGCCAAAGTGCTGACTTCGCTTGCAACGATCAGTGAATGCGCCAAAGTTCCCGAGGCCTCCAAGCTCTCGTCAGAAAAACGGCTGGCGCTCGAGAAGATTTCAGAAACAGCCGCCGAAGTCGACACGCTCGTTTCCGGATTCGCCCAAGAATGGAATCAGGGGTTTAAGAATCTCGCAGAGCAGACCATCGATCCCAAGAAGCGCGATGTCCTCGACTTTCACGATCGCATCGCGACCGAGGCTTCCGACTATGGATTTAGAGCACGCCAATTCCTCGACAAGCTAAAGCAACAACTTCGCGCGTTTGGCGAAGCCGGTTCGGACAGCGCCCAGGGACATTTCCAGACAGCCACGCTCACGCGAGAAATCAACGCCCTCGTCGACTCCCAAGCGCGCTTTTCCATCGCAGCAAAAACGCTCCGCGACCCGAACGAATTCTTGCTGGACGCCGCCCTTCGCAGTTCGCGTGGCCTCACCCAACGTACCTCGCTCATCATGAAGGAAATCGAAGGCGAACTGGAAACCGAAGCGCGGCAGCGGGCGTTCGACGAACGGCAGCAAAAAATCGAATCACTGACGAGAAGCGCCAAAATCCTGCGAGACGCCACCGATGAAATCGCTTCAACGATGGTTGAGACACTCTCCAAAATGCAGGAAGACGGAAGCGATACGGGAACATACCTGGATCATGTGTTTAAGCTCGAAACGATCAGTGCCAAGCGTGAATTCATCCAGAGACAAATCGATCGCGTTTCCGTTCAATTGAAGCAAATTCAAGACGATCCGATCGAACAGCAATTTCCCGAAACTGTGACTGTCGAAGCCCATGCTGTCAGCAAACGTCCGAAAAACCTTACCAATCTCATCTCAACGATATTGGCCGCGTGGGGAACCAGTTTCATTGGAATCCTTGGGGTCAGTCGAATGGCCCGACGACATTGAATAAATGGGAAAGCGCAGTACATACCCTTTCGCATTCAGCCTAACTTTCCGCACTTGACGCCCTATATTGCTTTTCCAATTACTCTCGAACTCCCAGCGTCACAAAATTCCTTCACGGGCAAAGGCGCGCGATTACCGGACGCCATCGCGCACCAAGTGGACGCACAGCATAAATAAGCCGGTACCCGCGAATTGCCGATCTTCACGTACCGCAATCTTGGCGCAGACGAACTGTGACTAAGTGACTTGATCGTGGTTTTGGACTACTATTTCACAGAGTCGCAAATCGATGTGTCGCGGGTATTCACAACGCACCCGCACACGTTTGGCGGCACGTGAATGGATTGAATACAAGGTGCGGTGACGCGTTTCGGGTGGAGAAGCCTGAATACAAAATCACCGTTTTTCAAAGCGACCGCGAAAGGGTCGCTCGCAGAGTGCTCGTTAGCCTCCGCGATGCCCCACAGGCAATCGCCAAAGGAGTTGGCTCATGCTTGTTCTATCACGTCAGCGCGATCAGTCGATCATGATCGGAGACGACATCGAAATCACCATTGTTGACGTGCGTGGCGACAAGGTTCGCGTGGGCATCAATGCACCGCGCCAAGTCTCGGTTCACCGCAAGGAGGTCTACGAGGCCATTCGGCGTGAAAACGAAGAGGGTGCATCTGCCGAAGAGACCAAAGGCTCGAATTCAAAATCGGCGGGCCAGTAACCCCACACTGCCAGCATCTACGAAACACCGTCGAATCACCCCGATTCCAAAGCTCGCCACAGCCTCATTGCGCCAACCCCTACGGTCTTGACTTCACCTATTCACCAACTAAGCTACGCGGCACAGGTTGGAGGCATTATCAACCACCTGTGAATTCTGTGTTTTGCGCTCATTGGGGCAGTCGTCTAGGGCTGGGTTTGCCGGCCTGATTCGCTCTGGGTGGTCTACTACGCGGCTGACCATTCAGGCCTCGGTGCGAAACGTTGCCGCGTCACGTCTGATACCGTGACGCCATTTGTTTGAATGATTGGTTCGTTGCGGATGCACGAGGCATGACCAAGGCCTGCCCCTGATGCCACTCTTTTCTTCGGTGGTATCCATGAAAAAGTATGGGGTTGGCCAGACCGAAATACGTTTTCGGTAAACCCGATGGTGTAATGGTAACACAACAGGTTTTGGTCCTGTCGTTCCAGGTTCGAGTCCTGGTCGGGTTGTCTCCTGTCTCGCTTCAACAGAACAACTAAGAAACGTGCGCACCGGAAAATATCGCTCCGGCGCAGACTGGACGAATACCTAGGCACCGCTCTACTTCTTGGGGTGCCCTACTTTTGGAATTGCGTGACACCTTGAGCAAAGCAACGGCAATCATTCTCGCAGCCGGCAAAAGCACTCGCATGAAAAGCGAGGCCCCCAAAGTGCTTCACGACATTTGCGGGCGAAGCATGCTCTCATACGTCATCGAAGCATGCCGAGGTGCGGGCGTCGGACGATTGGTCATTGTCGTTGGCCACCGCAAGGACGACGTCATTGCTGCGTTTTCAGATTGCGAAGACATCGTTTGGGTTGAGCAGAAAGAGCAAAAAGGCACGGGGCACGCGGCGCAAATGTGTAAAGAAGCGCTCGCGGGTTGCGAAGGCCAAGTCTTGTGCATCGCGGGCGACATGCCGCTGATTCGCCAGGATACGCTTGAACAATTGCTGGCTGAAAACGTCCGCACCGGCGATGCCGTCACGTTGGCGACTTCGATTCTCGACGATCCGTCCAGCTACGGGCGGATCATTCGCGACGACGCCAACACCCTCGCCGCCATCGTCGAAGACAAAGATTGCACCGACGCCCAACTGAAAGTCTCCGAAGTCAACGTCAGCTATTACTGCTTCGACGGCATGCGTATGTTTGACCTCCTCGACAATCTGTCCAATGACAACGCCAAAGGCGAATACTACATCACCGATACGGTGGCGGACTCGTTGAAGAAGGGTTGGGGTGCAGGCGCGGTGGCAGCCGTTCCGCCAGAAGATGCCATGGGCATCAACTCCCGCGCCGACCTTGCGGTTGTCGCACGCCTGATGCAAGGGCGCATCCAAGAGTACTGGATGGATCAGGGCATCAGCATCGTCGATCCGACGAGCACCTGGATCGAAAGCGACGCAACCATTGGAAAAGAAACAACAATCTACCCATTCACATTCGTAGGGCGGGGTGCCCGAATCGGTGACGCCTGCCGGATTGGACCGCACGCCATGATTCCATCAGGCGAAGTCATTGCATCGGGCACGACCATTTGCGGGTCCTCAAACGCGGAGGCCCAGGTCTAGATGATCCCGCTGGCAGGAAAACCATCGACCACTCAGCCAGACCGAGTCGGTCATTCAGGCGAGCTGATGATCTTCGGCGGGAGCGGCGGGTTCGATCTGGCGACGCGCATCTGTCGCTACCTCGACATCCCCCAAGGCACCGCCCACCTGGAAGATTTCCCCGACGGCGAGTCGTTCGTCAAACTTGAAGTCGATGTGCGCGGGCGCGATTGCTTCGTGGTTCAGTCCACCAGTCCCCCCGTCAACGACAACCTGATGCAGCTCTTGATTTTCATCGATTGCCTGCGCCGGGCGAGTGCCAACCGCATCACCGCCGTCATCCCTTATTTTGGATACGCACGGCAAGATCGAAAATCGGAAGGTCGCACGCCGATTACGGCCAAGATGTTGGCCAACCTAATCACCGCAGCCGGCGCTCACCGCGTGGTTACGTTGGACCTTCATGCGGATCAGATTCAAGGCTTTTTCGATATACCAGTCGATCACTTGACCGGATTCCCATTGATCGCAGGCGAGGTGAAGAAGCTTGGCTTGCAGGACACAGTCATCGTTTCGCCTGACGTTGGTAATCTCAAGACGGCCAACAAATATGCAACAGCGCTTGGCGGCGAGATTGCAATCATCGACAAGCGGCGGCGCAGCGGTGATACCGTTGAGATGACCAACGTAATCGGTGATGTCAAAGATAAGAATGTATTGTTGTTTGACGACATGGTGACAACTGGTGGCACGCTGGCGAGTGCGGCCAAGCTCGTCAGGAAGTTCGGCGCCAAGTCCGTCTACGCGGGCGCGACGCATGGTATTTTTGCGGGTCCGTGTATTGAGCGTTTGTCGGATGCCAACTTCAACAAGATTTGGGTGACAGACAGTGTCCCTGAACGCGACTTGGTGGTGAGCAAACTGCCAAATCTTGAAGTCGTCAGCGTCGCCGAATTGTTGGGCGAGGCGATTCGACGAATTCATCGCGACGAATCGATCAGCGCCCTGTTTCGTTTTTAGGGTCGCCTTAAGATTGATTCGATCCCGAGCAGTCAATGCGACCATGATGGTCGCTAGATAAAAATAGATAAGAACCAGACCGGTGGAAACGATCTGGATTGATGTAGCGTCTGGATTAGAAGTCGCGCTACCGGGTTTTAGAAGCTTTTGATGTGGAGGTAAATTGAAATGGAAATGGGAACGATCAGCGCCGAACCCAGAGCGCATTTGGGCAGCAAGCACACCCGGCGTATGCGAAAAAGCGGGAAGATGCCGGCGATCATCTACGGACACGGCGAGAAGCCCGAACCGATTACGATCGACGCGCACGAAGCCGAGAACCTCTTGGACCATCACTCGCGGGTCATCGAACTCCAGCTCGGCGGAAAAAAGTCGAGCTTTCTGATTAAGGCGGTTCAATACGATTATCTGGGGACAAACCCCATCCACCTCGACTTGATGCGAGTGGATCTCAACGAACGAATCCAAGTGAACGTCGAGATTGAACTTCGCGGAACTGCCAAGGGCGAAGATGAAGGCGGTGTCGTGTCGCAGATTCTCAACGCCATCGAAGTGGAATGCCTCATCACCAACATTCCCGAATCGATTCGAATCAGCGTCGCCGATATGGACATCAACGACGACTTGCTGGTCAAAGATCTGGAAATGCCTGAGGGCGTCACTGCGATCACCGATGGCGACGAGCAGATTGCCGTTTGTCGCGTCCCGACAGTCGTCGAAGAAACCGAAGAAGGTGAAGAAGGCGAAGAATCTGCAACGCCCGAAGTCATTGGCCGACCCAAGGAAGATGAAGAATCTGCAGGCGACGACAAGTAAATCGATTGCGTGTTGAGTAAGTTTCAAAGGGCGCGACCGTGAAGCTAATCGTCGGTTTGGGAAATCCGGGAACGAAGTACGAATTCACCCGGCACAACGTCGGATTCCGGGTGATCGATGAACTCGCCCGCCGGCACATGATCTCGATGAACGCGGAGAAGTTTCACGCGTGGTACGGGTCTGGCAGCATACGCGACGAGAAAGTGGTCCTTTTGAAACCGACCACGTTTATGAATCGAAGCGGCAGTTCGGTGTTGTCGGCTGGTCGATTCTATCGGCTGGAGTTTTCGGACCTTCTCGTGGTCACCGACGATGTCGCGTTGGAGACTGGCCGGTTGCGTATGCGGGCCAAAGGATCAGCCGGCGGTCATAACGGTCTTGGAGACGTCATCACCAGAATTGGCAGCGATGCCTTTTGTCGATTGCGATTCGGTGTTGGTCAACCGCTGGGCAGCCAGGTCGATTACGTCTTGGGGCGGTTTCACGAAGACGAGGAAGCGGTCATCGGTCCAGCGATCAAGAAAGCCGCCGACGCCTGCGAGCATTGGCTGACCGATGGACCGACATCGACGATGAATGAATTCAACGGCTAGGAATGCGTCCAAGGGATAGTTGTTTGTTCTTTGGATGACACTAATGGGCGACAATTGCCCTTGTTTTGTGGCAATTTGACGATGGGATGGACTGGCTTGTCACCGTCAGATTGAATAGAATGCGACAAGTCAAATTTATGATGGATTCGATGTCGCCGCACACATCTTGAATGTGGGCACGGCGAATCCAGGAGGTTGGTGTTTTGAATAAGTATGAAATCATGTTTTTGTTCGATCCGACGTTTGCGGCCGACGCCGACAAAGTCCGCGAAGAAATCGAACGCATCCTCGGTCGTGCGGAGGCCAAGATTACGTTCTTCGAGAAGTGGGACGAACGTCGCCTCGCTTACGAGATCAAAGGACGCCGCCGTGGAACTTACTTCCTGGTGTACTTCGATTGCGCCGGAGACAAGATCACGGGAATCGAGCGTGACGCCCGATTGAGTGAGACGGTGCTTCGTATCTTGATCAAGCGCGCTGAGAACATTACGCCCGCTGTCATCGAGCGATTCATGCCAACGACTCGGGCAACTGTCAGCGACGCCAAACCGGCGGCAGCACCGACAGAAGGTGCGGAGAATGCCACTGCAACTGATGATGCTCCAAAGGCAGAGTCGTCAGCAGTCGCCGTCGCTGATGCCCCCGCCACTGACGCTGCAGACGCGGAACCCGACAAGCCCGACTCTGAATAGTTGTCAGTCTAGTGATCAGTGGTAGATTTGAATCGTCGCAGGACGATGTCGCGATCGAATAGTATCGATCATCGACTTTCTTGAACCAACATGTTTGGCGAAGGACTTGGTCAATGGCCAGTTACAACAAAGTCATCTTGATGGGCAACCTGACACGCGACCCAGAGTTGACCTACACAAGTTCAAACACCGCGGTCTGCAAATTCGGTTTGGCGGCCAACCACTCGTGGAAGGATCGCAATACCGGTGAAAAAAAAGAGCAGGTTTGTTTTGTTGATTGCGTTTGTTTCGGTCGAGCCGGCGAAGTGATCAACCAGTACATGACCAAGGGCAAGCCAATCCACTTGGATGGTCGCCTGAGCTTCAGTCAGTGGGAAGGTCAGGATGGCTCCAAGCGGAGCAAACTCGAAGTCGTCGTCGAAAACTTCCAATTCGTTGGCGGTGGTGGCGATCGACAAGGCGGAGGCGGTGGTGCCCCGCAAAAGGCTGCGGCTTCCCAAGGTGGATACAACAACCAAGGTGGTGGACAACAAGGCGGTGGTTATGGTGGTCCGCCCGACGACGACAATGTGCCCTTCTAAGGCAGTTTTGACTAACGTGGTTTTGAAATGATGCACGTCGCAAGCTTGCGGCCGTCGATCAGAAAAACAATATTTGCGGTATTAGATAAGGTTCCAAAAGCG
>BQJS01000057.1 GCA_021604825.1 Phycisphaerae bacterium
TACATCAACACGCACACCTGCTGGCAGAGTGTACCCGCTTCGGCTCAATTGCATCCCGCCGACCCCAACCACATCTTCTATCAGCATTGCAACGCGACCGATCTGAACGCCCGCGATTGGCTACACTTCATTGCAGAAGGAAACCCGGTGCGTTTCAGCGAAAATGATTACGTTTGGTTTGCGCCCGGGGTACCCGACGCCCAGGCGTACACCCGACAGCAAATCGAGTATGTGGCTGCGAATTATGACGTTGATGGCATTCACTACGATCGCATTCGGACGCCATGGTCCAATGAGCCTTCGTACGATCCCATCAGTCTCGTCCGATTCAACAATCCGCAAAGCAATCCCGACGGTCTCGGGTTCACCGCATGGACAGCCGACCAAATCACCCGACAAGTGCGCGATATGTACGCGGCGATTATGTCGCAAAACCCTGACATCAAAGTCAGCGCCGCGGTGTTCTCCAATCCCAACACAGCCCCAACCGCCCAGCATCAAGCCGCCTCCGAATGGATGCAAACCGGCGGACTCGATATCAACGTCCCGCTCATGTACTTCGCGGGCAATGCCGGTTCGACCTGGGACTCGCGTTTACAACAATGGCTCGCGGAAAGTGGGGGGCGACATTTGGTGGCTGGGCAGATCACCACCCAAGGCGTCAGTTCATTGTTAAGTCAGATTGCGCTGACCCGCACACGTGGTGCCGCAGGCAATGCCGTCTTCTCGCTTTCGTCGTTCGACTTCTGGATTGATTACCTTGTCAATGTATACCAAACCGCCGTCGCAGTGCCCGCGATGCCGTGGAAAGACAACCCGACGACAGCGATCATTTATGGTTATGTAATGGATGCGAATTCAAACGCGGTGGTCGATGCACAGATGGATCGAAGTGGAAGCAGTTACGTCGGTCTTTCGAGCGGTGATGGTTTCTATTCATTCCTGCTCGTACCGCCCGGGTCATACACACTTACTGCTAGTCATCCGGCATACGGAATGGTTTCCGAATTTGGCGTGACTGTTGCTGCCGGTGATGTGTTGCGCCAGGATTTAGCGCTCGGTTTGTCGGTCGCTCCGATCATCGCGAACGTTTCACCTGACCCCGCGCCTGCGACGGTTGGCGACGCCTATGTTGAGCAGTTGGTTTTGACACAGGGCGTCGCAGATAACTGGATACCGATCGATTTGCCACCCGGTGCCAATTTGTCATTGGGCGGTTTGGTCACTTGGACGCCTTCGCCATCTGATGCCGGATCAAGTTTTAACTTCACGGTCAGAGCGACCAATTCATCAGGAAGCGACGACGAAAGTTGGCAAGTCGATGTCGCGGGCGCAGTGCAGTGCGATCCGGTTCTGATTTCAGACTTTGAAGGATACGCAAACGGCACAGAGGTGATGTTCAACGACCCTCGATTCAGTGGTTCCACGTTAAACCACATGCAGTTGTCCCCGAACGTTTCGGAGGTGACCGATGCCGTTCCCGGGTTCAGCGGAAGTGCCAGCCACGTTGCAGAGTGGGAGTGGCTCGACGCGTCGCCAGAGCGGTGGACGCGCTTGACGACGTTTAACGTCGACAATGTTCGCAACCCAACGATCGCGCTGGATCGACCCATTCGCATTCGTTTGCGCGTCGATAGTGGTCGGTTTCGGCTGGCGCTCGGCGTGCGCGAAACGGCGTCCGGGGCACCGTTGGGCGAGGATGGTGGCACCGGAGGAACGATTGAGTGGATCGGTGCGGATTCAGTCATCGGCGAATCGCCACAGGGCGTCCTCGTTGAGCCAATGCCCGGCGTGTGGCAGACGTTTATATTCGACCCATTAACCGATCCCATCAATCCGCTCAATGGCGACGGCATACTCTCCACACCCAACATGCGAGGAACCTTGGAGCACCTTGCGTTTACCGCGTTCGATACGGCTGGTCCCTTCACCGTGTATGTCGATGATGTCGAGCAAATCTGCGACTTGCCTCCATACGGCGACTTTGACGGAGACGGTGATGTGACGCTCGCAGATTACGCAACGTTTGCCGGTTGCATGCAAGGGCCCGGCGTGACCGTGGTCGGAGACTGCCTTGAAGCGGACGCCGATGCAGACAACGACGTCGATCTTTATGAGGCAAGCGAAATGATCGAGCTCTTGGGCACGTAGCTCTGTGTTAAGTGTCACGCGGATGGATTTGTGTCGATACTGCCAAGCACCGCGAGATACGCCGCGTTGCGCGACAACCCAATTCACTTTGGCGCTTTCGAGCCCAATCGCCGTGGTTACGTTGGTGTGCCGAATACCTCACGGCATCACCTGAAATTATGACCCGGGTGATTGCCTGTGGGTTCAGCTTGGTTCCGATAGGTTCGGTCTTGACGACAACGCGAATGAAGATTGAACTGTCTTGACAAGCCCAAGCGGCTTCGGTTGCCCAAATTTCATGGAACTCGCGCCTTCAAGCTGTTATATTGCGCAAGGTCTTGGGCAAATCTAATGAACAAGCGCAATGTAATCAATCTTGTGGGAGTGACGATCATATGGGCTGCGTGCGGCTGTACGGTCAACCCCTCCGACACGGGCGGCCGGGAAAATCCTGTTGGTGATTCGAGCGACGACCGCGTGTCCGCGGCTGCGGAGGCAGCTTGCATTCCGGCCTGTACGCTTTTTCCCGAGGACGTATCCGAACTCTATTCCCATACGCAAGACGATCTGGTTCGCGGCTTGTCTCTGAGCGCGTCGATTGATGGTCTGGTGTCCATGGTTGAGTCGCGTCCCATAGACATGGGCGGAGGCAGTGAGCGCGCACAAGCGTGTCTCGCCTGTTTCGAAACTGTCGGCGGCGAAGTGTACGCGATGGGCGAACCGACATCGGGAACGCCATCGCCAACTCCAACACCATCGCCTACACCAACTCCGTCGCCTGACCCGTCTCCAATGCCGACTCCGTCACCACTACCCGGTAACAGCGCTCCAGTGTTGTCGATGCCCGTGGACGAATTCGTTACGCCCTCAACCTGGGTGTCATTGGCCGCGTCGGCATCGGATGACGACGATGACATGTTGTCTTATACATGGCAGCAGGAGTCTGGTCCCCTGGTTAATCTGGGCGAAGTGTCCGATCCGTTGGTGCAGTTTATCGCGCCGGAGGATACAGGAATGGAGCAGAGCATTGAGCTTGCGCTGACGGTGTCCGATGGTCAAGAGTCCGTGACTGATACGGTGAAGATCACAATCACTCCGGCTGCCGTGTCACCATTTAGTGCTGAAGACGGACATAGTTCATCGCTGGCGATCCAATCGAGTTCGTTGATTCACGTGAACACGCTGCCCCGATTATTCTCGGAGTTTGTCATCGACTTGGCCGCCTCAGATGGTGCGAACCTTGCTCCCGAAGAGTCGCCATTGTTCATTTTCGTGAATAGCCTTGGTGGTGCAGATGCAGATGTCACCGACATGTTCACCTACGATGCAGGGGAGCGGCAGCTAAAACTGGATACAAATCGTGTGGACGATTTTCGCGCCGAGTTGGACGACGATCTGATTGATCTGCTGATCACCAGTTACGACAACCAGGGGCGCGGAGTCGGGCTGGCAGTTAGTTTTTATTACGGGTCCAATGTCATTGAAGGTCACGTGGTCGATCAAGCCGGAGTTCCGCAGGTCAACCTGGCGGGCGCGACGCTGACAGCGTTTAGTTTCTCTGCGGGTGCCAACCGGACAACTGTGATTGGCGATGACGGTAGCTACCAGTTTGGTGATTTGCCGACGGACGTATACGAGATCGCACTGCTGACCGGCGACGGTATATATGGTAGTGACGTCGTGCCAATCCTTTCCGGGGGTACGACCGTCACCGCCGACCTTGCGGTGGAATCAGCAATTGGTGACATTACAAATCCGAAAGTGGTCAATGTCGGGAACCGATTCGCCGCTGCCAAACGGTATGAGGACAACGGTTCGCATCACCAACGCGCTCCGTTTCCTGAACCGCGTCAGGCTTTTTCTGCGCTTCGTGGCGATCCGTCGCACCGCCTGTTCCCGACAGCCGCGCCTTCTGCGAAGATTGGAACTTCCGTTTCTGCGTCATCGGCTGCCGAGAACACGAGGATCGAAGAGGCGGCGACCGCGGAGATTCCTCAGGGACAAAAGACGGTGACCCTGCGTTACAGGGTAGCGTCAGCCGAGTATCCGACGTACACCGGACAGGATGACAATAAGTACGACGACAAGTTCGGTTACCACTTCACGGTCGCGAGCGAGGGCACGATCATCGACCAATGGCGTGGCAACGGAAGCGTCAACAATTTGCACGCGGCGCTGGCTCCAAACGGGATGACCGATTGGCAGAGCAAGAGCCTCAACGTCGAAAGCTACACCAAGGACCATGCGATCTCCGTGACCATGCGCGCTTGGGCGATCAACGTCGGCGATAGCGCTTTTGCGACCACCGTTACGTTAGAAGTCGACGCGCCAGCCTTGGTGATCACGCAGTTCCGTCACGTGGCTGGACTCAAACAAGGCCGACGACCAGGCAAGACCTATATCGGGATTCCGCGAACGAAGGCGTCATTCACGCCATGGGCGCCGCTTATCGAATACCGACCAAGGAATGCTGAGATTATCTCGGCCAAGCTGAACTTAAAGCACGGTGGGGACACCATCGTCATCGAAGATTTTGAAGACTTTCCGCTCAATGCCATCGCGGATAATGGAAAGCTGCCAGTCATCTTACAAGTCAGCGAGGGCGTGGGCATTTCTCGGTCGCCGGTGGACAAGGTCTCGCTGTCATTGGTGATCAAAGCCAAGGTCAACGGTAAAGAAGAGATGTCGGCAGAGACGTTAATGCAGACCGCAACCGGGACAGAACTGGTTCCGCTTTACGATGCAGGTGAAGACATCGGCGCGGCGCGGCGTTATTCCGGTCGCGATGCCGAACTCGGTGGCGACGCATGGTCGCGGAAGCGTCTGCGCGATTGGCTTGGGGCCAACACCGATATCATCTTAAACGACTGTTCCCTCGAGCACGGCGGCCCATGGCCTGTGCGAGCGAACGGAAAACGGGATCACAGCAGCCACCAGGATGGTGTTGATGTCGACGTACGTTACTTTGGCGGCGACGCTGCTTTGGACAGCAACGCCAGCGGCGCGCGCAAGCAACTGACTGCCGCTGCTCGTGCAGAGTTCGGCAATCCGCCGACCGCAGGCTCCAAACAACACGAGCTTGCCGAATGGATCAAGAAGAACCGCGCGCGCATGGATCAAATCGCCGCAGAGACCAATGTACGACTTCTATACACAGAATCAAAAGCGTGGAGTTGGAAACCTCTCGTCGATGGGCAATACGAAGATGGGATGGCTCTGCTGACCTTGGACGACGGTGGGGATCCCGTGCCGCTTGGTAAATGGGTGGGGAAATCCTCCAAAGTGAAACCCTGGGCGGAGCATGACAACCACGTGCACATCAACTTTAGAAACTAGATCAGATTCTGGTCGTACGTTCCCTTGGCTTGAAGACCATCACACGCCATGCCGACAACGAGCTTGATCCTTTTGCATTCCGGTGTCCGCTGGAATCCCGCGTTATTCGATCGTGTTCCAATACGAAAGACGTAAGGGCGTTTAAGCCGGGGCTGCTCTCTCAGTACGCACGAGGGAGGGGCTGTCCCGGGCAGTTGCAGTCCTTCAGATTGGAGACTGCATACCCTATGGCTGGCTCATCGCTTGTTGCATTTGTTGGAGGTCGGCGAGATCGACATCGCCATTCTGCTCGAAGTCGAAGACACCGCACTCTGGCAATAAGCCCCCCGACGGACCTTGCATGCATGGAGAAAACGCGGCTTGGTCTTGCAGGTCAATCTGATCATCGCCATTGTGATCGCCGTTAATTCCATTGCATGTCGTTGACACAACCTGCACATCGTCAATGTTCCATCCGCAGTACGTCCAGCCACCGTCTGATGGTCCGAGGGTCCAACGAATCTGCACCGCTGACTCACCGTCGGCGACGGCGGAGATGTCGAACATTTGAAGCTGCCATGCCGCATCGACGATGGTCTGCGTGTTGGACCAAACCGTCGTCCAGCTTGAACCATTGTTGCTCACCTGCACCGACGCTTCATCGTAGATCGGTTGTTCGACGCCCAACCATCTCCAGAACGAAAGCTGCACGCCGGTTTCGCCGCTGCAATCGATCGTACCGGTCGTGAGCGTCTCGACGTTCATGTTGTTGGGGTAGCCACCGTTCAGGTTGTAACCGTAGACATTGATGCCCGTGACGCCACCCGTCGGGTCAGGACCGCCGTGATCGCCAGCTTGGCCCATTGGTGTTCCCCACGCCCAATCGCCCGTACCAACCCAGCCGGGGTCGGAGTCCATGTTCGCTTCGTAGATAAGGTTGGATTGCTGCACCGCCGCGCTGTAAACCGTCGCGGGTGCGTCGCTGGGTTCGGTCACGATGCCATTGGACGTCGACACCGCAAAATAGAATTCGGGCGTTGACGAGCAATTGGTTGCCGGGAGTTCTGCGAGAAACTCCGCGCCATCGACCTGTTGCAGAGGCACCGTCTTGAAAGGGCCCGACGCATCATATCGATAGCGTAGTTGTGCCGAAGACGGGTTTAACATTTCAACGCCAGACGTGATCGCCAACGAAATGCTTTTTGACTGTCCGGCGGTCATGGCGCTGGGGATTTCTCCGAACAGATTGATTTGAGTCGCCAATACTTCGTCCGTACCGGTCAGGTGCATGATCGCCGGCAGGATTTCTTCATTGTTGGGAACAATTTGGCTGGCAGGCAGGAGGAAACCATAAAATCCTGTATCGCGCAACTCGAAGGAGTATGACAGCACGTTGCGCTCGCCATAGGTCCAATCGACCGATCCGCCACTGGCTGGGTAGATCGCGGTGTAGATCGGGCCAATGGTGTAGTTGCGACCATGGACATCGAAAATCGCCTGCTGCATCGCTTGCCCGATTGTGCTGTAACTGGCTTGGTCGGCAGGCAGGTCGCCGGTGTAGCCCCAAGGCCACAAGATCAATTGCGAATACGCATGGATGTCGAGTTGGGCCCGGACGTTGGGATGGGCGAGAAAGAGATCGCGAAGGGCAGATGTTTCGGGTTCTGAGAAAGCCGCAGGACCGTGATAATCAGGGTCACTCGTGGTGCTGCTCGCGCCTTCTCCGCCCCAACCCCATCCCCAGTTTCGATTGATATCGACGCCAAAAGTCCCGTTCCCGTTGTTGCGTCGGTTCTTCCGCCACAAACGTTCGGACGATCGCGTGTATTCGTAACCATCTGGATTGCCCACCGGGACCAAAAACCATTCAACGTTGTCGACGAGATTGGTCACTTCCGGATCGGTTCCATAATTGCTGAGCAGATGATTGGCGAGATATGGGGTGATGGTGGTGGTGATCCATTCGCGGGCGTGGACGGTCGTGAAGTAAATGACGGCTGGACTTAAGTCGTTGACGTTGGCACCCGCAATGCGAATGCCGCGAATGGTTCGACCTTCGAGCGACGTTCCAACATCGAACATCGATGCCCGCGAGGGGTTGGCTGCTACGAGTTGCTCAAGATAAGCGATGATGTCGGCGTAGCTGTGGTAACTGTCGAAGTCCCCAACGCCTCGGCCGCTCGCCCGTTCTGCATCGACCAAGTCTTGAACATTGTCGATCCATGTGTCAAACCGAATACCGCTACGGTCCAGGGCAGCTAATTGTGAGGCGTCAACGCAGACGTCTATCACATCACCGAATGGTTGATGGCTCCAAATGTCACCGCCAAGATCGCGAATGAATGAAACATCCAATGGGTTGTTGACCTGCACGCGTACAACTTTGTGCCCGTCATAGCGCTTGACCGGATCAGCCGCTTTGGTGGAAAGGGTGGTCAACGATACACACGAAACAGCCAACCCGACTAGGCACGCTCGAACGGTTTTCATGAGGGTCTCCAAGGTATGAGTCCTCTCAGCCTATCGACATCGACAATACGACTCAAGGCAATGTCGCGTATGGAGTTGCAGTTATATGGTTCGGACACACCACTGAAACATTCTCGTCATTTGGTGTATTGGGGTCCGCCCTGATTGCGCGTGAACCTGACGCTCGCGAGAAGAGTGACAACAAGTGTCAACTTGACTGGATGGCCCGCCTACACACTGGTGAAGAGACCAAGACTGGCATAGGGTTGGAGTTCAAACGGGCATCTTGGGACCTCCACTGTTGCTGCCGTAACGTGATATTTGGCAAAGGTTTAGAGTCACGCTTCGGCGATGCGTTCCGGCTCTTCGACTTATCGGTCGTTGATTTGCGTGCCGTTATACACGGCTCAATTTTGGCCCTCGCGTTTGCTATACTGGACCTTTTCGAATCATCAGATCGAATGGCTGGGGCAATCCGGAATCAGGGCATCCTCTTTGCCTGGATTGAGTTTGGATAAGTTTGAAATCTGACCGGCGATTGCCGGATTCGCTGCGTGGCTCGCGACGCGTGTTGACTGCGCCCAATCATAGACGGGTGCTGACACGGTGCCGCGAGTTTGTTTTCAAAGGAGAAGTTACATGGCTGGCTGGCGGAATCACTCAATGGGCATTGCGACGTTGCTAATGTTGTGCTGCTGCGGAAACACCTTTGCGGCTGACTGCAATAGCAATGCGATCCCAGATGAAAACGACATCACCGGTGGAACCAGCTTCGATTGCAATACCAACGGCATTCCGGACGAATGCGACTTGGTTCAGATCGCTCAGCAAGACAAGGTGACCGCAGGGGATCCAACGGGTTTCGCATTCTACGGTAGATCGGTTGCGATTGATGGGGACACCGCAGCCGTGGGAACAACTGGCGACGACGAAGCGTGCGGCGGTGGCGTCATGTGCAATGCTGGGGCGGTTTATATTTACGTCCGCGACGGAGCCAGTTGGAATCAGCAAGCCAAGATCATCGCCGACGATGGCGCTTCTGGCGACGGGTTCAGTTTCAGCGTGTCGCTGAGTGGAGACACGCTCGTAGTCGGTTCGGTCAACGATGACGACTTGGGCAGTTCGTCCGGGTCTGCTTACGTGTACACCCGTAGCGGCAGCGTTTGGTCTGAGCAGGCCAAGCTTACCGCATCCGACGGTGCTACCAGTGACAATTTTGGCGTTAGTGTTTCAATCGACGGCGATACCACGGTGATTGGCGCCGTTTCGGACGATGATGGCGGGACATCCTCCGGATCTGCATATGTGTTCACACGCACCGCCGGTGTCTGGACGGAACAGGATAAACTCACCGCTGGCGACGCGGCTGCGGAGGACCAATTTGGTTTTGCGGTGTCAGTCAATGGAGACACCGCCGTCGTTGGAGCCCGCCTCGACGATGATGATGGCAGCGCATCGGGTTCGGCGTACGTCTTCACGAGGACGGGGACGGTTTGGACGGAGCAGGCAAAACTGACCGCAGACGATGCTGCGGCCAGTGATGAGTTTGGTTGGTCGGTGTCCGTCCACAACGATACGGTCGTTGCCGGTGCCTACCATGATGCTGTCGGGTGTGCGGCTTGTACGACGGGTTCTGCTTACGTATTCACGCGCACGGGCACAGTTTGGACGCAGCAGCAGAAGCTCACTGCCGCCGATTCTGAGGCCAGTGATGATTTCGGGTACAGCGTCGCCGCGCAAGGCGACACCGTGATCATTGGTGCACGTCTTGATGATGATCCAGGGACCGACAGCGGCTCGGGATATGTCTTCACACGTGCTTCGGGAATTTGGACGTTGGAGAAGAAACTCTCGGGCGACGACACAGCCAGTGGTGACAATTTCGGTTCGGCTATTGCGCTGGATGGGGATCGGGCGATCGTTGGTGCAATTGGCGATGACGACGTTGTCTCGATTTCCGGATCGGCGTACATCTTCGATCTTGCAGCAAAAGACTGCAACAGCAACGGCATTCCCGACGAATGCGAAGCCGATTGCAACGACAACGGTATTGCCGACGAATGCGAAATCGCGGCTGGTTCCGGAACGGACTGTGACCTCAACGGCGCGCTCGACTCGTGCGACATCGCGCTGGGGACATCGACCGACTGCAACGCAAACGACATTCCGGACGTTTGCGATATCCTCACGGTCAGCAGTTTCGACTGCGACGGAAACGAAATCCCCGACGAATGCGAAATTGCCGGCGGTAGCAGCAGCGACTGCAATTCAAACGGCAACCCCGACGGGTGTGACGTGGCTCCCGCATTTGATCTGGACAAACTGCTCGCCAGCGATGGTGAAGCATCTGACCTACTCGGTCTGGACATTGCGATTGACGGCGACACCGTCGTCGTTGGGGCGTCGGGCGATGACGAAGGGGCTTTGACTTCCAGCGGCGCAGCCTACGTGTTCGTTCGTGCGGGTGACCTATGGGTTGAGCAGGCGAAATTGACGGCGTCGGATGCAGCGTCGTTTGACTACTATGGAACATCCGTTGCGATCGATGGCGAGACGATTGTTGTCGGGGCATATGACGATGACGACACCATGGGAAATTCTGGTTCGGCTTACGTCTATGTGCGCGTTGGCGACACCTGGACAGAGCAGGCGAAACTCAACGCCGACGATCCCGCGTTTCAATCTTACTTTGGACACGATGTGGCGATCGATGGCGACACTGCGCTGATCGGGGCGCGCGGTAGTGATATGGGCGCGAACGAAAACGGGGCTGCGTATGTGTTTGTTCGCAGCGGAGCCGTCTGGACGCAGCAAGCGAAACTCACCGCCGCCGACGGCGCGTCTGAAGATAATTTCGGGCAATCCGTGTCGTTGAGCGGCGACACCGCGATCGTCGGGGCATCCATGGATGACGACTTCGGCTCCAACACCGGATCTGCATACGTTTACAAGCGGACTGGCGTGATCTGGGCGGAGGAGGCCAAGCTCTTTGGCAGCCAGACCGACAACAGTGACCGATACGGATTCTCCGTTGCGGTTGATGGCGACATTGCTGTCGTCGGCGCTTACAACGACGAAACCTATCCGGGCGACGGCACGGTTATTTTCAACGGTGCCGCCTACGTGTTCGCCCGAGACGGCGGCGTGTGGACTGAACAGTCACGACTCATCTCTGGCGGATCAACCACCGGTGATTTCTTCGGGTACAAAGTCGCCGTAAGCGGAGAAACGGTCATCGTCACAGCGCGGGGCGACGATGGTGCGTGTCCCGGTGATGTCGGTTGCAACTCGGGTGCGGCGTACGTCTTTGCTCGAACAGCCGACGATTGGTTGTTGCGATCAAAATTGGGCGGCGCTGTCGCATCAGAGGGCGATCATTTTGGCTTTGCAGTTTCGGTCGATGGAGATGTTGCGGCGATCGGTGCAAATCTCGACGACGAAACGAACGACAATGCCGGGGCTGGGTACGTGTTTGATTTGCAGAATTCAGCCGACTGCAATGCCAACGGCGTGCCCGATGAATGCGACATCGCCAGCAGCTTTAGCGACGACTGCAACACCAACGCGATCCCGGATGAGTGTGAAGTCGATTGCAACGACAATGGGGTTCCCGATGACTGTGATCTGGCAAATCTAACCAGCGATGATTGCAATGCGGATGGTGTCCCGGACGAATGCGGATTTGAGGCGGGAACGTACATCGACTGTAACTCAAACGGCGTTCCGGATGAGTGCGACATCAGCGGCGGCGGAAGCCCGGACTGCAACACCAATGCGATCCCCGACGAGTGCGATATGTCTGGACTGTTCACGCCTCAGGCGAAGTTGATCGCCGAAGATTGGATCCAGTCACTATCGTTCGGAGAGTCCGTGTCGATCAGTGGCGACTATGCGGTCATCGGAACCGGCAATGAACGCTTCGGTCCGTACAACAACGTCGGCGCGATTTACGTTTTTGAGCGCATCGACGGCGTGTGGACTCAGGTCGATCGAATTGTCAATCCCGATCCAGCCAACGACGACGCGTTTGGACAATCCGTCGACATTTCTGGCGACACGATCATTGCCAGTTCGCACGGTGACGACAACACCGGCCCGTCGTCAAGTTCCGGATCGGTATACATCTTTGTACGCGATGGCGGTGTTTGGACGCAGCAGGCGTTCCTCACAGCCGACGACGCGAGCGGTGGCGATCAATTTGGTTTCTCCGTGGCGATCAGTGGAGATACGGCCGTCATTGGAGCGGTCACCGACGACACGCCGGAAGACAGTTCCGGTTCTGCATACGTGTTCGTCCGCAGCGCCGGCATCTGGACGCAGCAAGCCAAGCTTATCGCGGACGACAGCGCGGAGGATGATTACTTCGGGTATGACGTTGAGATCGATGGCGACACTGCAATCATTGGTGCGCCCGAAGACTTCTTCAATCCTGGCTCGGCGTACATTTTTGTTCGGAGCGGAGGCGTTTGGACGCAAGAGGACAAGCTTGTCCCGGACGATGGTGAGGCTGACGATGAATTCGGATCGTCCGTCGCCGTCGATGGAGATACGGCGATCGTGGGCGCGCCATACGATGACGATGCCGGGTCGCTTTCCGGTTCGGCGTATGTGTTTTCTCGTGCGGGTACGGTGTGGACGCAGGAGTCGAAACTAACCGCAAGCGACGCATCGGCGACCGATCTCTACGGCTTGGGCGTGGGGGTTATTGGTGACATAGCCGTCGTTGGCGCAGCACGGAACGATGTCGATTGCGATGATTGCGAGAACGGTGCAGCATTCGTGTACGAGCGTTCCGGGGGAACCTGGTCGCAGAAACAGAAGATCAGCGCGTTTGACGCCACCACCAATGGCTTGTTCGGATTGTCCGTTGGGATGAGCGATGACGCGTTCATCGTGGGCTCGTACGCTGACAACGCACTCAAACCGGGGGCTGGTGCGGCATACGTGTTTGACTTCCCCTCGGGCGACTGCAACCTGAACACCGTTCCTGACGACTGCGACATCGCGGCGTTGACGAGTTCGGACTGCGACACCAACGGCGTACCGGACGAGTGCGATCCTGATTGCGATTCCAACGACATTCCGGATGCCTGCGACATTACGATGGGGAGCGGTTTCGATTGCAATGGCGACGGCGTTCTCAATGTGTGCGAGGTTTACGAATTTGACTTGGGAGACTATGCGGCATTTATGATTTGTATCGCCGACCCAACACCTCCATGTTTGGACGAGTTTGATATTACCGAACCATGCGGGGTCATCGACTTGGACGATTATGCGGTGTTTGCGGGCATGCTCAGTGGGCCATAGACCGGCGCCCCAACCCATGTGGGGATCCCACGATGGGGTTGTGGTCTCGGAAGACGCGGCGATACTGTCGAGGTGCAGTCGCTTGGACGTCAGGCGAGTTCGAACAACCCAACTGGTTACGCGTGGGATTCTATGATGAGCATCTCGGATCGTATGTCAGGCAAATCACTGTGGATCGCGTTCATGTCGTGCGCGATGTTGGCCTCACCGTTATGGGCTCAGACTTCCGCGAAGCATGTGGTCACCGATGGTGTCATGTGCGGTGTCGACATTCTGGCCCGCGACGGTTTCAAGCAGTTGGCCGGACGCAAGGTTGGGTTGATCACGAATCACACGGGGCTCAATCGTTTCGGTGAATCGTCACTCGAATTGATTCATGCGGCTCCGAATGTTGAATTGGTCGCGCTGTTCAGTCCCGAGCATGGCTTAAAGGGGAAATTGGATGAACGCGTCGCTGATTCGACCGATCCACTAACCGGATTGAAGGTCTTCAGCCTCTATGGCAAAACGCGCCGACCCACGCCCGAAACACTCAAAGGCGTCGACACGCTGGTGTTTGACATTCAAGATATCGGCACGCGATTTTACACGTACATCTCGACCATGGGCATGGCGATGGAGGCTGCTGCGGAAGCGGGTATCCAGTTTGTCGTACTCGATCGCCCCAATCCCATCACTGCCACCCGCGTGTTCGGTCCGTTCGCCAACGTTGAAGGAAAGTTCACGGCCTATCACAACATACCGCTGGTGCATGGCATGACCATCGGCGAGTTGGCGATGATGTTCAACGCCGAGCGCAAGATCAACACTGACCTGGTTGTCATTAAAATGCAGAGTTACAAGCGAAGCATGTGGTACGACGAGACACTGCTGACGTGGGTGGATCCGTCGCCAAACATGCGCTCGTTAACGCAGGCGACGCTCTATCCGGCGATCGGGATGATCGAAGCGTGCAACGTGTCGGTGGGGCGGGGAACGGACACGCCGTTTGAACGATTCGGCGCACCGTGGATCAAGGAGCGACCGCTGGCGGCTCGATTGAACGGATTGGGATTGAAGGGCGTTCGATTCTTACCCTATCGCTTCACGCCGGATGCCAGCAAATTTAAGGATGAGGAATGCGGCGGTGTGCAGATTGTGTTGACCGATCGCAATGCGTTTGACCCAAGTGAAGCCGGGTTGGCGATCGTGCGGGAATTGCACGCATTGTTTGACGATTCGTTTGAAGTCGATAAGGTCAACCGACTTCTCTTTAACAAAGACATCGTAAACAGCGCTAAGACTTCAACCGGACCCACAACGTACACCAAGTTGTGGAAGTCGAAACTCGACGAATTCAAGAAACGTCGGTCGAAGTATCTGGCGTACGATTAAAGCTTGAATTCTCATGTCGCGATGCGCCAATGCCGTCATTCCCGCGAACGCGGGAATCCAGGGGAAAGCGAAATCCGCCAAGGTGAATCGGGGATCACAGTGCAGCCCATGGATGACAAGAGAAACGCCGCGGCTGGGTTGAAATCGCTATAGCCAAAACCCAGCCATGCCATGAGTCAACGTGGCGACTCGTCAGCATCGCTAGTTGCTTCCGATGTCGATCTGCAATTCAGCGAAGTCCCACAAGTCCACCGTACCCGACAAGTCGAAATCGAAGCAGTCGCAAAACGGCTCACCAATGCCACCCGCCGGACCGAGAATGCAAGGCTCGATCTGCGTGAAGTCGAATGGATTTGCAGGTGTTCCAAATTCATCATTCGTGCAGCCAACACCTTCGACGCATGAATCAACGGTGCACTGGTCTTCATCGTTGCAATTCGCGGGTGAGTCACTGCAACCACACAGGCCCGGCTCGGTTTTTTGCGGGTCGATCGGGCACCCGTCACACTCATCGATGACCTGATCCGCATCGGTGTCCACTTCGCACTCGTCCGGAACGCCATTGGAATTGCAGTCGTTTTCGAAAAATTGCACGACCCGGACGTTGTCATAAATGATGAAGTTGTCGGCGGCTGGATTCGCGACAGATGCGAAGATATCCATGTACCCGATCATGATGTTTCCGGGCGACGGTGCAGCGCCTGGAACGACCGCGATGATTGCGCCATCGAGTCGCCATTCGATGCTGTTTTGTTGCTGGCGGATTTCGACCTCAACCCACTGCTTGCCCGGAGCGCCTGCCGTTTCAAATGGCGGGCTCGGAAACAGCGATTGATAGAACGAATTCTGATGGGCGAGGCTGCCGGCTGCGTAGACACCGCTGGCCGACGAGTATTGGGTATCGCCGTTGTACGCCCGATAGTCCTCAGCCGCACCTCCCTCGCCAGTGACAGCAAATGACACTCCGTCGCTTGCAGGGTTATTCGGCCAGATGACTTCCGAACCGCCGTGGTTGATGCCCGCAATCATAAATTCGGTTGAACCGCTGCCGCCTCCCGCACCGCCGTTGTAGTTGAGCCACACGTCAAACCGCAGCGAGAAATCGTCACCGACTTCGAACCCGATCGGGTACGCCGAAAGCGCTTCGGTTCCGGTGATGGCGTCATTGTTGTTGACGGTGAACCTGGCACCAATCGTTTCCGCACCCGCGCTGTTCGGTGCCGGTGGAATGCCGCTGACCCCGTAATCAAACGCGAAGTCTGCAGTGTAGTCACTGGAAGATGTATACAATTCCCAGATGAACCCGCTCGTGCCGGCATCGAAATCATCTTTAAACACCAGTACGCCGTTGGTGGAGACGTAGTCGCATGTCTCGGCGGTGAGTGCGTCATAAAGCGCGAGTCCGTAGTTGTGCCCTTGCTCGATGAACCGGCTGGCCTGCCAACCAGGAATGAATCCGGATTCGGGCGTGAAGGTATATTCAGCGTTTAGACCAGCCGCGCTGTGTGCCCAATGCCTGGCCACGCCGGGGCCATCAGGTGGCGAACTGCCATACAGCAGGTTCATTGTCGGCTCACGAGTCACCAGTGCCTGAACGAAAGGCGTGTTTTCATGTTCCGCGTAGATCCAGATGGAGATGTCCGTCGTGTTGTTGAACGAATGAAAATCGATGAAGTAGTCGGCGCTGCTATTCGTATCTGCTTTCATCGCAGCCGTGAGGACGGTCAAGTCAGTATAGAGGACAGGATCGTCCCAATCGCGGTTGTGGTCGATGTTTGGATTCTCTGGATTACTTCGCGCGTGCCCCGCCCACTTGCCGTCTGGGTTGCAGTTGGGATAAACGTAAAAGTCAGCCACCTGCCGAAGGGCGTCCGCGCGTGGATCAGCGCTGAGGATGAATTCGATCATGCCTTCAAACGTGATATGGCCCGTGTTTTCGTTGGGATGGTTCCCGGTGGTGAGTACGACGACGCTCTTGGGGCCGGGCGCGGATGCGTCGCTGATGAGATAACCGTACATCGGCAGTTGTGGAACCGCTCGACCCAAATCTGTCAGCGTGCCATCGTTGGAGTATCCCAAAATGAAATTGGCGTCGGCGCTGGGCGTAGGGCTGACGTATGGACTTGTGCTGACGGTGGCCATGTGCTGCTCGGTCGCTTCCCACGGATAGGGCAGGCCATACGCGAACCACATCGTGTCTTGCGTAAACGGTGCATTGTTGCTGAAGCTGTAATAACCGGCGTCGTTCTCACCGTTGTCGAAAAAGTGCCACGTCTGCTGATCGTAGCTGTACACGTATCGGTGACCATCGCCCAGGGAGTAGCCGGCAACATGATCGTTGGGGATGCGGAACGTCGGATTGAGTCCCTGCACTCCGGTTGCTTTGCAGTAAATCCAGCGGCTGATGTAAATGTCGCGACGTGGTCCGAGGGTGATCAGTGTGGGTGTGATCGTCGTTTGAGCTGCGTCGAGCGCTCCATGATCAAAATCCCATTCGAGTGTGATTTGTCCAAACGATTGCCCGGCACTCAAAAGCACAACGAGGATCGCGATGAGCCACGACACTCGGTTTCCAATCAGCGCAGGAACGACGCGCGTGTTCTTCATATTTCCCCTCGATGCTGATTCTCAACGCGAAGATTCTGCAGGCTGTCGGATCTCCAACGTTGAATTGTACGCAAACGGTTTGGTCGATCCAAGGGGCTGTGGCTTATGGGACCGTGATCTCGCGAGCGACTCGACCAATACTCACCCAGATCAGATGACCCGGTAAAGGTTGTTGCGATTTCTTCAACATGGGCGGGATCGGAGTCGTTTTGGGAATATTTGGCGCGAAATTCAGACGCTCTACGCATATTGAGATGTCACATGGTGGGTGACCACAGATCGGCGAGGTCGAGTGACGCATCGTTATTGGCAGTCGAAACCGCGAACTGAAGAATCAAGGGAAAAGCAAATGGTTATTGCCGCCGTTCAAGCAAGTATTCCGAGCCTGGTAGGGGAGAAATCGGTGCGTTTCGAGCGGGGCGGTATGCGTTCAACCGGGCGGCATGGCAGCCGGTTTACTAAAGGCAACCTTGGTTCGGACTCTGGTTGCACCTATACTGGCGGCCAGTCGGTGCGGGCGGGCGTCGCGCCGACATCTCGCGGACGACGACCATTGGCTGAATCAGAGAACGACATCACGCAATTGCTACGCGCAGCCGCCTCTGGCGAGCGCGGTGATATGGATGCGCTGATGGCTGCGATCTACGACGATTTGCGCCGGTTGGCTGTCTCGCACATGTCGTCAGAACGCCACGATCACACGCTTCAGCCGACGGCACTCGTTCACGAGGCATACATGAAGCTTGTCGGTCAGCACTCCACCGATTGGGCTGACCGGTTGCATTTCTTCTCAGTGGCCTCACGGATCATTCGCCGAATTCTGATCGACCACGCCCGCGAACGCCGAGCGCAGAAACGCGGTGGGGCGGCTGACCGCTTGTCGATGGACGCCATCGACACACCGTTTGAAGATCGCGGGATCGATCTCATCGCACTTGACGAAGCGCTGAAAGACCTCGCCCAGATCGACGAACGCCAGGCGCGAATTGTTGAGCTTCGATTCTTCGGTGGATGCACGATCGAAGAGGTGGCTAAGCTTCTCGAAGCCGGTCGTCGCACGATTGATCGGGACTGGATGGCCGCAAAAGCTTGGTTGTATTGCCGCCTCGCCGATCAACCCGCGGACGGGTCCGATGATTGACGAACGGGTCAAGAAGGCGCACGCGATCTTCGTCGAAGCCCTCGGACGCGAGGAAGCAGATCGCGAGTCATACATCGCCGACGTTTGCGCAGACGACCATTCGCTGCGTCGCGAGGTGAATCGACTGCTCGGTGCGGTTGAGCGTTCCACCGATTTTCTCGAAGCGCCGGCGATCACCAGCGATCGCTCCAGCGAAGTCACCAACACGCGACTATCGATCCATGATATTCCCGGTTATCGCATACTCCGGACCCTGGGGGTGGGCGGGATGGCGACCGTTTACGAAGCCGAGCAGGACCATCCGCGCCGACTTGTCGCGTTGAAGGTGATGCACCGATCACTCGCCGAAACGTCGGCGCTTCAGCGATTCCGATTTGAAACCGAAACCCTCGCGCGACTTAAGCATCCCGGCATCGCTCAAATCCACGAAGCTGGGACCGTCGAAGATGAAGCCGGTAAGCCCGTCCCGTTCTTTACGATGGAATTGGTCGAGGACGCGCTTCCGATCACACGGCATGCAGCCGACACAAACATCGACCTCCGCAAACGACTCGACATGTTCGTCGCGGTGTGCGAAGCGGTTCGATGCGGGCACAACGCAGGGGTCATTCATCGCGACTTAAAACCGTCCAACGTGTTGGTCGACAATTCCGGCAAGATCAAAATCATCGACTTCGGCATCGCCCGTACGCTTGGTCCGGTCGAGTCGCGGATTACCCTTGAGTCTGAACGCGAAAAATTGATCGGGACGCTTAATTACATGAGCCCCGAACAATGCGTGGGTGATGACGTCGATACCCGCACCGATGTTTATGCGCTCGGCGTTATGCTCTATGAACTCGTCACCGGAAAACTCCCCCACGATTTATCAAAGACATCCATTCCAGAAGCCGCCCGCGTGATTCAAAGCGTGGCCCCCGCCCGCCCCAGCGCAGTGGTGCGGGACATCCCCGGTGATCTGGAACTCATCATCATGACCGCGATCGACAAGGACCGTGATCGCCGCTATGCGGGTGCGGTGGAACTGGCGGCAGACATTCGTCGCTTCGTCGCTAATCAACCCATCCAAGCCCGCCCGCCGACGATGCTTTATCAGGCGCGGAAATTTGCCCAGCGTCACCGGGCGCTGGTGACGGGTGGGGCGCTGATGGTCTGCGTTTTGATTGTCGCAGTATTCGTTACATCGCGGATGGCCGTCGTTGCCAACCGGGCCCGGAAGGCGGCAGAGCTTCGCGAACGCGAACTCGAACACGTCACCGAGTTTCAGCGATCGCAACTCAGCGGCATCGACATCGCCGCGATGGGGGATCGTTTGCGCGAAACGCTTGTTGAGAAGCTGGCGGCTGACACGATGACGGCGAGTGAAGCGGAAGACCTGTTTGAAGCGGTGAACTTTCCTTCGGTCGCGCTCACGCTCATTCGGGAAAACGTGCTGGAGCGTTCGCACGTCGCGATCGATGAACGTTTCGCAGATCAGCCGCTGTTGCGGGCCCGCCTACTGCAAACCCTCGCGGGAACGATGGGGGCACTGGGAATTCCCGAGAGCGCCGAACCCGTCCTCACCGACGCGTTGGCAATACGCCGCGAAGAGTTGGGTGAAGACGACCCGGAGACGCTTTCATCATCGCACACGATGGGCATGCTGCTGGGGGCCCTCGGTAGATATGATGAGGCCCTTCTCAGTCTTCAAGATACATACGACCGGCGCAAGCGCGTCCTTGGCGAAGATCACCCGGATACGCTCTCGACAGCCAACACGCTTGGCGGTGTTCTGCGTTACCTGGGACGTTTGGAGGACGCAGCCGCCATCTGGGACGCGACGCTGGCGACGCGCCGACGCGTGTTGGGCGACGACCATCGAGATACGTTGGTTTCACTCAATAATGTCGGTGTGGTTTGTGCGTACCAAGGGGACCTTGATGGGGCGGAAGTGGCGTGGCGCGAACTGCTTGAACGACGGCGGAGGCTGCTGGGCAAAGATCATGCGAATTTTCAAAATATCCTGACCAATTTGGGGTTGCTGCTTCTTGAACGAGGCAAATTCGATGAAGCTCGCGCGATGTTGGAAGAGTCGCTTGAAGGACTTCTCAAAACCAAGGGTGAGGACCATCCCAGCACCCTCAGCACGATGGCCAGCTTGGCTGAGTTGCTGCTCGACATGAAAGACGACGCCGGTGAGCCGTTGCTACGCCGGGCCATCGCCGGGCGAACCAAGGTGCTTGGGGCAGGGCACCCCAACACGCTGCGGTTGCGCGCAAGGCTCGCGGCATGGTTTAGCCAGCAAGGTGAACTTGAACGCGCTGCCGACGACCTCAAGGCATTGCTGGCAACACAGCGGGAGCTTCTGGGCTCGGATCGTGCTGATACGATCGAATCGATGCACTATCTTTCATTGACGCTCTTGGGTCTGGATCAACCCACCGAAGCCGAGGCGCTTGCGAAGGAGTGCGTTGAGCGTTCGCAAAAATTAGCCCCCGATGCGAAGACGCCCAACGCGGAGTTTCTGGTGGGGTGGGCGCGAACGCTCACTGCACTGGGACGTTATGCACAGGCGGAATCCATTCTCGTTGAAGCGCACGGCGATCTGTCGGCGGTGCTGGGGGCCAACGATCCGCGCACCAAGGACAGCACGAAAGCGCTCGCCGACCTGTACACCGCGTGGCACAAATCCGATCCGGAAGCTGGCCATGACGTCCAAGCCACCGAGTGGCAGAACCGTTAAGAGGTTGCGCTCCTGCTTTCCATAGACGGCGTTCTCACACACGACTTGTCGATCGTGCCCTTCGCTTTCTTGGTTTGACCAAGCACGCCCAGGAATGCATGGTCGCTTAGTTGTGCTCCAACTGCGCAAAAATACAAAATATTTTGCCATTGCTAACTCAACCACGTGCGCAAAATTCTTTCGCACGACGCGATCGGATGGCCGTGGTGCAAACACCCTAAGCGAACGATTGTCATAGCGCGTTCGGGACGGTTCCGCGTAAGCGCGAAGGCTCTGAAGTTAGCTTGAGATAATAGGCACATTTTGACGGAAATACGTCTTGAGCGAATTCGTTTGGTGACAATCTCATCGACGGTAAAGTTGAGTTTGCTTCTTCAGGTTGATATCCTCAAAACATGCTGTGATTTTTCATTTCGTGGCTCGAGTTCGTAATGACTGTGCATGCTCCAAGAACCTTCACTCAATTCTCCGCATGCGCTTCCAGGCTCGCCACGCTTTTCAACTCTGTTAGGAGGTCGGAACATGAGGGCAAATTGGCTTAACCGCAAATTACGATTGACGGCTATTGGGGCCATCGTGCTTTTGGTGTCGAACGTTGACACGTATGCTCAGGTCGTGATCGACCCAGTTGTTCAAAGCATCGGGGCATCGCGCGATCCGGTGCCCAACCGAGACGCGCCTTTCGTATTTCGCGGTGAATCCAACGTCCATGTCCCATCAATCAACGCTTCCGGTGACGTTGTTTTCCGAGCACGCAGCGCGTCTGAATTCGATAACAACGCCGGCGCGGCATTGGGCATCTACGTGCAGCGCCCGAGTGAGCCACTTGCAGTCTTGGTTGATAGCCTTGTCGATGCGGGTACGCCAGGATTTGCCGTTCCCGGACGACCGTTTGAAGCGTTCTTCCTCGATTTTTCCACGCCGCTCATCAACGACAATGGCGACGTCGTTTTCAGGGCACGATTCAACGATCCTGTCGGTGGGTCGTCGGCTGGCGTTTATGCGACGACCGTAACCGGCGGACCGCTCGTCAAGATTGTCGATACGTTTGATTTGGTTCCGGGCGCCGGAGGTGCGACCTTTGAGAACTTCACGTTCTCGGGCAGTTCCCTCGACAACCTTGCGCTGGTCGCACTAAACAATGCCGGCCAACTGGCGTTTTGGGCTGGCTACAATAGTTTTGATACGGGGTTGTTCGGATCGACGGTTGCGGGCGGCGCGATCACGCAGCTTGCAGACAACACCATCGTGCCGGCTGGTGTCCCGTTCGGAACGCCCCAGCCATTCCTCGAGATTCGACCTCAGATCAGCATCAATCAATCGGGTTTGGTCGCGTTCCACGGAAGCATTCGATTGAATTCTTCAAGTGGACCAATTCGAGATGGCGTGTTCAGCGTGCCAGTGACGGGCGGACCACCCACGACGGTCGCGTTTGAATTCGTCACCGCGCCCGATGCAGGCACCGCGACCTTCAGCGGATTTTCCGACCAAGAAATCGACGACACAGGACGCGTGATTTTTTCGGCCAGCATTTCAAATGGTGCTTCTGGTTTGTACGTCGCCGATGATCCAGGTGGACCATACTCAACGGTCATCGACACCCAAGCGGGTGGGCCGGCGGTTCCTGGCGACATCGCTGGTGCGGAATTCAATATCCTGCGTATCGCCGAGACCAATCAATCCGGAGCCATGGGCTACTTCGCAACGATTCGAAATAGTGGCACGGCCAACAACCAAGGAATCTATAGCACGAACATCGACGCCAGTACGATTGGTTTGGTGCTTGATGCCGCGTCAACCGCGCCGGGACTTCCCGATCCTGCTCGCGTCACGCAGTTTGAGAGTTTCAGCGCTGCGATCAACGAAGCCGGCAACATGGTCTTTGACGGTCGAGGCGTCACCGACTTAGGGGCGAGTTTGCGAGGTCTATACTTCCTGGATACTTGCGGCGGCGAAGCCATTCGGATCGTTGACAGCACGACGTCGCTTACCGATTTGGGCGGTGAATTCTCGCCGCTCGGCGCGCAGCAGAAGAAGCTGACCGCCCATCGCGGATTCGCTTCATTGGCTGGGCGGTACAACGGACTCAACGATGCCAACCA
Organism: Phycisphaerae bacterium; assembly: GCA_021604825.1. The sequence continues at coordinate 23,171 of BQJS01000057.1, forward strand.
AGTTGCGTTTCTGGCTCAGTTCAGCAATTTCGATTTCGGTATTTACATCGCCCAAGTGTCTGGTGGTTCGGGTGGCCAACTTGAAATCACGTGCCCGCAAGATTTCGTTTTGGAATGTCCAGCCGACACAAGTATCGCAACATTGGGTTCGGCGACGGCGGAGGACGCTTGTTCGGGTGGCAGCGTTCCGGTGACGTTTGTTGATTCCAGCGATCCGGATTGCGGCGGTGCAGAGATCATCACCCGAACATGGACCGCAGACGACGGGGCTGGCAACACGGCATCGTGCGATCAGGTGATCGACGTCAGCGACACGGTCGCCCCGGTCATCACTTGTCCGGCCGACCAACTCGCATTGGATTGCAATGCCGACACCAGCGTCGCAGCCACCGGCATGGCCACTGCGATCGACGCCTGCGGGACGGCTGACATTACCTATGGTGACGTCACATCGAACGGCTGCGGTGATACGGTTGCCATAGCGCGAAGTTTCGCAAG